>CAIKYI010000383.1 GCA_903831545.1 uncultured Methylobacter sp.
CCATCTTTTATTACCTCATTTTTCGGATTTAATCCGGCTATTTTTTACGCCATTATGACGTGTGTTAATTCGAAATTTTATTTCGCAAGTTCATCCAGGCATCGCTTAGTCCAACTAATGCAACAGGTAGCATGGCATGGGGTATCAAAAACATTGTCACATAGAACATAGGCACCATATACCGGCCCATCTTCATCGAAGCAAACAGCGAGTGCAAAACTGCTGTTCCGATAAATGTATATAAAACAAACAATAAAATAGCAATGTTCCAGGATACTTCTGATGTTAAACCGGACGTTAAAGATGCAACAATCACGACTACAACACTTCCAATTGCCAATCTGGGCTGAGTATTAAGCGCCAAAAATTCTTGCTTGAATCCACCTGGATTGTACAACAATGCTTGCCACCATCGCCCCAGAAACAGACCGAACAGCAAACCAAATACTGAAGCTGCTGCAACTATCCCGGTCATGTAATGAGAAACTAACTCCAGTGTATGCGTAATATCCTGCACAGGGGCATTTGGAGGCACCATTTGTGAAAGTATATTCTTCCACATGGTTGCCAGGTCAGTATTAAAAAAATAAAAACCAACTACTCCCACAACCCCTATCAATACAGCAACTTCAACCGTTAGAGATAAAAAACGTCCTTCTCTCAGGATTATTGAAATCAACCAGACAGGAACCCACAACACCATCCCATAAAGCAATACAAACTGATAACTGCCTAACAGAAAAAAACCCAAGCCACCGGCCACTACTGTTGAACACACTAAAACGATTAAACCCTCAAAGGCACCTCGCCTTAAGGTGACAAGCGCGACACTGGCTGAACTTACTATGCTAACAGGCGGCATAATCAGGGATACCAAGGCAAGAGTAGAAGCCACAATCATGGCTTGCATCCGTCCTCTCATAATGTATTCCGCTAAAAATCCCACTGCTTGCCCAGTTTATTATTTGTGTGCGTCGCAGAAAGGCAACAATGCAATAAAACGAGCCCGTTTAATTGCCACGCCTAACTGCCGTTGATATTTAGCACTGGTTCCTGTAATTCTACTAGGAACAATCTTTCCTGTTTCAGTAATGTAGTCACTCAACAAGTCCAGATCTTTATAATCTATTTCTGTTCCACCTTCTGCGCTGAACCGGCAGAATTTTTTGCGTCTAATGTTACGTGCCATAATACTTCTCGAAAATCAAAGTGTTAAAGGTTTTATTCTGCTGCGTCAGCATCAAGATCTTCGTCGATATCATCGAGATCAAGATCGTCAACTGCATCAGCATCTGTCACAGCAACCGCTTCTCTAGCCGCAGCATCTTTAGCTCTTGATTCAGCAACTTTATTTTCTTCAGCTGTTGATGTAGCAATGATGGAGGTTTCAGTAATCGCCTTTTTTTGCAATAAAGTCATACTACGCAAAATAGCATCATTAAAACGGAAACCACTTTCCAACTCTTCCAGTGTAGGCTGATCGCACTCGACATTCATTAACACATAGTGCGCTTTGTGAATTTTATTAATCGGATAAGCAAGGTGTCTGCGTCCCCAGTCTTCCAGGCGATGAACCTTGCCTGAAGCTGCCTCTATGGTTGATTTGTATCGTTCAATCATACCAGGTACCTGAGAACTCTGGTCTGGATGTACTAAAAAGACAATTTCATAATGTCGCATGTTTTTTCCTTTCGGTTAAGCCTCCCACCTCTGTCTTAAAAAAGATGGTAAAGCAAGGAGGGGCAAACCGCCCCTATGAACCGGCCATTATAGATGTTTTCTCTGTTATTGAAAAGCCAATCATTTAGAAACTTCTTTATTACATGTTCTAAAGAGATTGAAACTTTTTGTTTTGTCACTACCATTACGCATAAATACTTAACAAGCCTTTACTGACTGAAGCTCGACCACTGTCGATTTCCTGGTCTATGTCCTCAACGCCATCAACGATACCCTTGCCTTGCGCAGAACCACCAGCAGTATGTGAAAAATTTTGCGACTGTGAGCGCCCCTGATCGCCTCCCGGACTTTGAGAAACACTAACCTCCACCAAATTAAGCTGCTGCTGCCCCATCATTTCCCGCAACTTGGGTATTGAGGCCTCAATAGCCTCTCTGGTTGCCCCGTGTTGAGCTGTAAACACTACATTTGCCTGCTCATCGACCACATCGACGCGAACCGATATTGGACCAAGATGGGGAGGATTAAGTCTGATTTCAGCCGTAGGTATTGCTTTATTACTCATCCAGACAATACGCTCCGCCAAATCCTTATTCCACTCAGGATGATTGACCGGCTTGGCTATTACCGTAAGATCAAGCTTAGTATCAGTAACCGCTTTATTAAGCTGAGCACCATCAATCCCGATTCGGGATACAGCCTTGTCAGTCTGAGCAACCAAGAGCGACTGCTCAGTTTCCCCTCTCTGCTCACCCGACGTGGCATTTTCACTACTTTTTAAATTAAAGCCATGATTACCCTGGACTGCCTGACCAAAAACAATCGGATTTTGTGATCCACTGTCTGATTTTTTACCTGACTGACTGGCATTAGGACCAGAATTTAAAGATTTCATGTAAGTAGATGAAACCTCACCATCACCCAAATCTGTCGCCACTGGCGCTTGACCAGCAAACACCAGGGGAACAATAGTAATTTCTGCAATTACCCCGTCTAAGCCCTGACCTTGTCGGGCACTTTCTGGGGACTCGGCTAGTTCAATTTTTTTCTTTTCCAATTCGGCATTTTGCTGATTCAAAGTCATTTCCTCCGAATTTGAAGTCTCAGCCAATTCCTTGCTTCCTTGCTCGACAGGCGCAACAATCACTGGATTTATATTTTCCTTTACTACTATGGGCGTTGTACCTTCAATGCTATTTTGAACTGCAACTACGCCCGCAACTTCACTTTTGATGCTTTGCTGCACAGGAACAGTCATGGCAATAACATCTGTCAGATTTTTCGCAGCCTCCGCTGCTTTTTCTCCTGCGGTTGTACCCGTAGTAATATATTTTAATGTATCAGTGACTGCGGCGAGTGCCGCCTCATGACTGGTTTCATCTTTAATTTTATATGTAGGCGGCAAACTATTGCCCATTAAAGCGGCAATACTTTGCATTTCTCCAGTCCCCGCTATTGCTCCGGCAATAACAGGCACCTCATTGACAACTTGCAATCCGACAAGGCCGCTCACCTGAGTAGAGGTATCCACCACCACTTTACCATTTTGCAACTGCCCCAGTGTTGCATCCAATGCTCCTGAAAATCCACTGAAACCAACACTGCCAGTATTCGAAGACACGGACTGATTCTCAACCGAACCAGCACTTGACGCCAAAGTTGATAATTTTGCACTTTCAATATTCATAATCAATTCTCCCAAGGTTGCAATTAGGTTGCATTTCCTGTGCCGCTTGCATTGTTTCGACCTATTCTGGACGCCCGTTCATCCTGCTCAAGTTGCTCAAGTTTTGCTTCCAGCTTCATTTCAACTTTTAAGGAAGAATCACAAACTTTCTGAAGACTTTCAGTTTTATGATGCAATTCCTCCCAAATTTTTCTTTTAATCTTTATCTCTGCTTCAATTGAACTTAATAGCTGCTCCTGACCGATGATTGCCATATCAAGCTTGTCAATAAACGACCTGAACTCCAGCAACTGAGAGACATTAACACCCTTGGCAGCCAATAGATCGAACCGGTCCTGATACTCCTTACGATAAATCCTTAAGCTTTCAATTTGTGCCAACAGATCAAAACGTTTTTTCTGAACACTCCCCAATACTTCCAAAGCGTTTTTTTCTTGGGTAGCTTTAATATCCACAATTAATTTAATACGCTTGGATTTTTTCACTTCTCTTTACCTTAATCATCAACTACGGCACTTATGCGCTCAACAACAATGACAACTCTTGTATACTTTGATTTATATCAACCGACTCATCCATATCCTGTTGTAAAAAATCCAATATTGCCGGATTTCTTTCAATGGCCTTGTCTATTCTGGAATCTGAACCGGGCTGGTAAGCACCCACACTGATCAGGTCACGATTTTGCTGATAAAGAGAATACAAGCGCCTTAAATCCCGCGCCATTTGCAGATGCCGTGTATCAATAATATCTGGCATCACGCGACTAATTGAGGCTTCTATGTCGATTGCAGGAAAATGCCCGGATTCCGCCAGACTTCTGGACAATATAATATGCCCATCCAGCACCCCTCTGGCCGCATCGGCAATAGGGTCATTAGTATCATCGCCTTCAGCCAGAACAGTATAAAAGGCAGTTATTGAGCCGCCACCGTGATCCGCATTACCGGCACGCTCCACCAAGTGCGGCAATTTGGCAAAAACAGAAGGCGGATAACCCTTGGTAGCTGGCGGCTCATCAATAGCCAAAGCAATTTCACGATGCGCCTGGGCAAAGCGCGTTAAAGAGTCCATCAACAACAACACATCAAGCCCCTGATCCCGAAAATACTCGGCAATACTGGTTGACAACAACGCAGCATGGACACGCATCAAGGGAGGACAGTCTGCAGGCGAAACCACTACCACCGCCCTTTTAAGCCCCTCCTCCCCTAAAGTCTTCAGGACAAACTCGTTTACTTCCCGTCCCCGCTCACCAATCAGCCCGACCACCACAACATCGGCCTTGGTAAATTTGGTCATCATGCCCAACAAAACACTTTTTCCCACGCCAGTACCGGCAAACAAGCCCATACGTTGTCCTCGCCCGACGCAGAGTATAGAATTTATCGCCCTAACCCCGACATCAAGCGGCTCACGGATGGGTCTTCTCGACAAGGGATTAATGGGCTGGCCATTTAACGAAATCAGTGCATCAGTTTTCAGCGGGCCTTTATCGTCCAGCGCATTGCCGGCACCATCCAGAACACGCCCCAACAAACCAAAACCCACTCTGGCCAGACTGTGCTTACCCATAGGAATAACCCGGCAATCCGGTTCCAGACCATGAACCTCTGCGGTCGGCATCAAAAAAACGCGTGCGTCGGAAAATCCTACGACTTCAGCCTCAATCATCCTGCCATTTTTTGTTTCGATTTTACACCGGGAACCAATAGCAGCACGACAACCAACTGCTTCAAGGGTTAAACCTACCATCCGGGAAAGCCTGCCTTCAACCACAAGTTCTGGCGCTTCTTGCAATCTGTCCGAATAAGGCTTTAATTTAGCCTGCCATATTCGTGACCGGTCTGCATCGGGTATCACGGGTTTTTATTCTCGGAGACTACCTCAATGCCATCCAATTCAGCTTCTCTTACCGCGCCGCTTATATTTACCCGACCATCTTGCTCCCGCTCCCCTCCCAAAACGTTTGCAATAACAGCCGCCAAGCGGTGCTCCAAAGTCGCATTGACATGAGAAACTTCAGTATCAACTTTACAACCGCCTCTGGTAATCAAGGGATCCTCAACTAGCCCCCAACTTGGTGACATGTCATCCAGCGCCAAAACAGAACGCACTAACTCGGCATCTTCAGGATGTAACCTTAAGGTAATTTTTTGTGTTGCCAAGGGCAAAACATTGATTGCTTCGCGAACAACTGCAACAATTTGCCCTGGATCCAACTTGATTTCCCTGCGGATTATTTGCGCTGCAATCCCGATAACCAGCTTAACCAGTTCTTTTTCGACTTCCTGATCGAGTGCTTTAAAAGGCTCACTTAACGATTCCAAAAGGCTAACAAGTATTACTGCCTGACTTTGCAACAAATGCACATTCTCGTCATAGCCTTTTTTAGAACCTTCGTCAAAACCTTGCTGAAAACCCAGGGCTTTACCTTGAGCAAAAGCCTCATCATAAGCCTGCTTCTGCATAGCTTCAATTTCATCAACCGTTAAGATGGGGGTCGGCTCATTATCAAGCTCTACTGTTTCGGAGACCTTAACCGGCTCAACGCCGGACACATCCGGCATACTCCATAACCTCAGAGACTCCAGCTCAGAGGCTGTAAATCGGCTTGACTTAGATGAGTTCATCACCACCTGCCCCCATCATAATTTCGCCGGCATCGGCGAGTTTTTTGGCAATTGCC
>CAIKYI010000384.1 GCA_903831545.1 uncultured Methylobacter sp.
TGAAATTATCAATGGTTGCTCTGGTTGCTAGCTTGGTTGTTGGTTGTGCAAGCACTTCAGATATCGAAAACTTACAATCACAAGTTGATGGTTTGAAAACTTCTGTTGCTCAAGCTTCTGCTGATGCTTCTAGCGCAAAAAGCGCTGCTGATTCTGCGTCTGCACAAGCTGCTTCTGCTGAAGCTGCTGCTAACCGTGCTGCTCAATATGCTCAAGATACAAACAGCAAATTGGACAACCTGTTCAAAAAATCAATGTTGAAATAAATCAACACTGATTTAAAAATAAAAAAGCCCGGTGGGATTCCACCGGGCTTTTTTTTTGAGTACCTGTTCAGTTGTGATGAATAGAATCTCTGTAAAGCTTTCGCATGGTAGAATAAACCTTTTTTGATTCACTACACTCATGCGTTTAATTAGAGGATTATCTCATTTAAAACCGTTAACAAACGGTTGTGTGCTGACGATTGGAAATTTTGACGGTCTGCATTCAGGGCATAGGGCTGTTATAAGCCAGCTGGCAGAAAGAGGGAGAGATTTAGGGCTCCCTGTTGTTGCCATGATCTTTGAGCCTCAGCCTTTAGAGTATTTTCTTGGTGAAAATGCACCGGCACGGTTGACGTGTTTACGGGAAAAAGTAATTCGATTTTCTAAATTGCCTGTTGATGATTTATTAATAGTGCGATTTAACCAATATTTCGCTGATTTTGATGCCGAGCGCTTTATTGAAGATGTTCTAGTTGAGAAACTGAATGTGAAGTATCTGGTTGTCGGAGATGATTTTCATTTTGGCAAAGCCCGCCGAGGCACAACACAGATGCTTAAAGAAAAAGGTGACTTTTTCGGTTTTGATGTCGAAGGTACAGGGTCGTATCAAGTGGCAGGACTGCGAGTCAGTAGTACTCTCATCAGAGATGCCTTGGGTGAGGGCGATTTGGCTTTAGCTGAAAAATTGCTTGGCAGCTGTTATTCTGTTTGCGGACGTGTCGCACATGGCGACAAACGCGGAAGAACCATCGGCTATCCAACTGCCAATATACAGATGTTCAGAAAAAATACTCCGGTTAACGGCGTGTTCGCCGTTAGCATGACCGGTATTGATGGCCGCGAATTTGAAGGTGTTGCCAATGTTGGCACCAGACCCACGTTTGATGGTGGGTCAAAGGTTATATTAGAAGTACATTTATTTGATTTTGATAGGGAAATTTACGGGCGTTATGTGGAAGTTCATTTCAAACAAAAGATTAGGGATGAAATGCGTTTTCAGTCGCTGGATGAGCTTAAGTTTCAGATTGTAAAAGATGTGGCTCAAGCCAAAGCGGTGTGCTCACGCTAGCTGTATACACTCCATCCCTGGAGATAAAGATTTTTGCCGAGTTTAATGGTTATGACGATAGATTATAAAAAAACACTGAATTTACCCAACACTGCGTTTCCCATGAAAGGTAATCTTGCTCAACGTGAGCCGGAGCGTCTTAAAAAATGGAACGATGCTGACTTGTACAATAAAATCAGGAAAGAGTTTTCCGACAGACCCAAGTTTGTTCTGCATGACGGCCCTCCTTATGCCAATGGCGAAATTCATATTGGTCATGCAGTTAATAAGGTTTTAAAAGATATCATCGTCAAGTCAAAGTCGTTAAGCGGTTTTGATGCGCCTTATGTACCTGGTTGGGATTGTCATGGTTTGCCGATTGAATTACAGGTTGAGAAAAAAATTGGTAAAGCCGGTGTAAAAGTTTCTCCAGCGGTTTTTCGTAAAGCGTGTCGGGAATATGCCGGCAAGCAGGTCAATATTCAAAAAGAAGCTTTTATCCGCTTGGGAATATTAGGTGATTGGCAGCACCCGTATTTAACGATGGATTTTGCCTTTGAAGCTGATATCGTGCGCTCCCTGGCAAAAATAAGCCAAAATGGCCATATCACAAAAGGTGCAAAACCTGTCCATTGGTGTACCGATTGCGGTTCTGCGCTGGCTGAAGCGGAAGTTGAGTATGAAGATAAGCATTCACCTGCAGTAGATGTGCGTTTTCAGGTTATTGATGAGGCCGGATTTTTAGGCTGTTGTCATTATATTCCCGAGCATGAAGGCAGTGGACCGTTGTCCGTGGTTATCTGGACCACTACCCCTTGGACTTTGCCGGCAAACCAGGGGGTCGCGTTAAATCCCGAGCTGGAATATGCCGTGGTGCAATGCGAAAAAGAGGGTAAAAAAGAGCGATTGGTCGTTGCAGAAGCCCTGCTTAAAGATGCAATGTTACGATATGACATCGAAAACTACCATGTTATTGCCTACTGCAAGGGCAGCGCTTTAGAACATCGATTACTGCAACATCCTTTTTATGACCGGCAAGTGCCTATCGTTCTGGGTGATCATGTTACCACTGAGGCAGGAACCGGAGCGGTACATACGGCGCCTGGACACGGCCAGGACGATTATGTGGTCGGTTTAAAATACGGCTTGCCGGTTGATAATCCTGTCGGTAATGACGGCGTTTTTCTGCCAAACACGGAAATTTTTGCCGGTGAACATGTGTTTAATGCCAACGCCCATGTTTTAGAAGTGCTTGAGCAAAAAAGTAAGTTGGTGCATCACGTTGCGATATTGCACAGTTATCCGCATTGCTGGCGGCATAAAACGCCGATTATTTTTAGAGCCACGCCGCAGTGGTTTATCTCAATGGATAAAAATAAACTACGTGAACAGGCTCTTGATGAAGTCAAGCGTGTTGCCTGGATTCCTGAGTGGGGGCAGGCGCGGATTGAGAGCA
>CAIKYI010000385.1 GCA_903831545.1 uncultured Methylobacter sp.
AGTCAAGTATTACATGCCGAGTAGCACTATGAATATTCTGAATAATCCCGTGTCTTCATTAAAAGGAATTGGTTTGCAAACTGCAAACCGCCTGCAAAAAATCGGACTTTGTGTTATTCAGGATCTACTTTTTCACCTGCCTTTGCGATACGAAGATCGAACCCGTGTTTACCCGATTAGCGGGCTAAGGTCCGGCATGACAGCTCTTATTACCGGCAAGGTCGAGTTTATCGATGTTTCGGATCGTGGGCGAAAAAGCCTGATTTGCAGAATCAGCGACGCTACCGGCTTTATCAATCTTAAGTTTTTTCACTTTAGCGCCAGTCAGCACAACGCACTTAAACCCGGCACCACGATAAGTTGTTTTGCCGAAGTCCGTTTTGGTTATGGCGGCCTGGAAATGGTTCACCCCGAATACAAGGTACTGACTAACCCCGATGAGTGTGTAACCGAAAACCGCTTGACTCCGGTTTATCCGTTAACCGAAGGTCTTAGCCAAAATATCCTACGCAAAGCCGTCAAACAGGCTTTAGCCCTTTGCAGCGAGCATCCTGAGCTGTTGACCGACTTGATTCCCGAATCACTCCTCAAACAATACCAGTTCCCGTTACTCGCAGATGCTATCGCCACACTTCATGCGCCGGATGAATCGATTTCTGCTATGGCCTTGCAAACCGGCAACTTGCCAGCTCTAAAACGACTGGCTTTTGAGGAACTGCTGGCTCATTATTTATGCCTGAGAATAACCCGCAACAAAACCAAAGCCTGGCAAGCGCCCTCGTTTTGTTTCGAAGCGACTACAAAAATTGCCACAGATCATTTTATTCGCTCACTACCCTTTAAACTGACCAACGCTCAACAACGGGTTATCGAAGAAATTGAAGCGGATTGCGGCCTGCAACATCCGATGATGCGCCTGGTTCAGGGCGATGTCGGCTCGGGAAAAACGGTCGTTTCCGCTTATGCGGCTTTACTGGCTTTAACCGCAGGATATCAGGTTGCAGTAATGGCACCGACCGAATTACTGGCAGAGCAGCATTACCGGAACTTCAGCGGCTGGTTTAAAAACTTTGATACCCAGGTGATGTACTTAACCGGACAACTTAAAGGTAACCCCAGAAAAGCCGTTTTGCAAGCGCTGGAAGATGGCACGGCCGGCATTATCATCGGTACCCATGCTTTATTTCAGGACAGTGTAAACTTTAATCGCCTTGGCTTGATTATTATCGATGAACAACACCGTTTTGGCGTTCATCAGCGACTGGCCCTCCGCGAGAAAGGTCAGCAAGGTACTATCAGACCTCATCAGTTAGTCATGACAGCCACACCAATTCCGCGAACCCTGGCGATGCTGCAATATTCCGATCTGGATATTTCCATCATCGATGAACTGCCACCCGGCAGAAAACCCATTGTCACCAGCGTGATTCCTGCAGAACGACGCGCTGATGTAATCGACCGAATTAGCGGCTGGGTCGAAAAGAAAAAACAAGTGTATTGGGTTTGTACGCTGATTGAAGAGTCAGAAGTTTTAGAATGCGAAGCTGCAGAAAATACTGCCGAACGATTAACCCAGGCATTACCAAAAGTTCGGGTTGCGCTGATTCACGGACGCATGAAGTCTTCTGAAAAAGATGCTGTGATGCAGGCTTTTAAAAGCCATGAAATCGATTTACTAGTTGCCACAACGGTCATTGAAGTGGGCGTCGACGTACCCAATGCCGGTTTAATGATCATCGAAAATCCGGAGCGCCTGGGTTTGTCGCAATTGCATCAATTGCGAGGCCGAGTAGGTCGGGGCAATGATGACAGTTTTTGTCTGTTGATGTATCAAGCGCCGTTGTCCGATACCGCCCGTCATCGACTGGGGGTTTTACGGGATAGTAATGACGGCTTTGTTATCGCAGAAAAAGATCTGGAATTGCGCGGTCCCGGCGAAGTCATGGGTACCCGTCAGACGGGTCAAATGCATTTTAAAATTGCCGACTTGGCAAGAGATACTGATGTGCTGGAAATTGTCCAACAGGTCGGTGACGGTTTTTTTACCCATTCTTCCCAGGCCATACAACCTTTATGCGATCGCTGGCTGGGCACTTCCACCGAATATTCCGAGGTTTAAATCAGGTTGGCTATTAAAAGTTACTTATTTAAGCGAGAACCCTTATGGCTGGAAAACCGGTCTGGCGTTCGTCACACCTTGCCAGAAAGCGTTCAGTCCTGGACCTACGAGCCCGGCTCGCTTACCCAGCGTCTGCGCGATTATTACGGCAACGCTATTGGCGTTAAAATTCTACTGCAACAATGGCATACACCCTTTTTAAGTGAACGAAGACTGCTTAATTTACCTGACAATAGGTACGGTCTGATCCGGGAAGTTTTACTTCACGCTGATGGTAAGCCATTGATTCTTGCCAGAACCATCATTCCTGCAAAAACTATCAAAGTCGCTAAAAGTAACCTCGCTCATCTGGGCAATCGTCCGTTAGGGGAAGTGATTTTTTCCTATCCCAAACTGGAGCGTATCGAAATGGACGTCACCTTGATTAAGCCATCAACATGGAATCAATGCGTGCTTGATAAAGCCAATATCAACGAGTCAATCTATGGTCGAAGAACCGTCTACGCCATTGCACAGCGGCAAATGTTGGTCAGTGAGTTTTTCTTGCCAGAAGTTTTGAAAGTTTTTTAGCATCGTGTAATACCATAGGCACTGAACAAAGTGACGAACATCAATAACGAACGATGCGCCTCCTGACGTCATCTTCCTATATCAGCCCATCAATCTTTTTTATATCCAGAGCTAAGCGACGTTGGCAATAACAATGGCACGCTTTGGCGCAGGCAGGCCTTCGCAGGTCAATTGCGGGTTTTCAGTATCCAGAAAATCCCTGAGCGAATGAAACGTCATCCATTCGGTACTGCGCTGCTCTTCAATGCTTGTTTCTGTGACATCAATCAGCCGTATATTTTTAAAGCCGCAGCGTTTTAACCAGCTAATCAAGGTATCGCAACTGGGTAAAAACCAGACATTACGCATTTTGGCATAACGATCTTCCGGCAATAATACTTCTCCCAAACCACCATCGATAACCAGTGTTTCCAGTACCAACTCGCCACCCGGTTGCAAACAGTCTCTTAATTCCATGAGATGGTCAATAGGTGAACGGCGATGGTACAGCACGCCCATTGAAAATACCGTATCAAACGCTTTCATGCCATAAGGCACGTCTTCAATCCCCAAGGGTAAAACGTGAATAGGAGCCTCACCATAAAGTTTTTTAACCAGTTGAAACTGGAGCACATTAAGCAGCATGGGATCAATGCCGACCACTGTTTTTGCACCGGCACCGAGCATCCGCCAGCAATGATAGCCATTGCCGCAGCCTACGTCCAAGACCAAGCGATGTTCCAGAGGTGCAATATGATTCTTCAGGCGGTTCCACTTCCAGTCAGAGCGCCACTCAGTGTCGATGTGGACGCCAAACAAGTTATAAGGCCCTTTGCGCCAGGGATGCAAAGCTTTTAATTGCGCCTCAAACTTCGTTTTTTCAGCCTGTGACAAGTCCTCTGAACTACCAATTTGAATGCTGTCAGCATCCAGACCGCGTTGTGTTGCAGGAAATGCAAAAACACTGTCAACCAGCACTTGCCAACGCGCTAAATCACCATGTTTTACCGGATCAAAACTTAGCTCAAGTTGTTTGGGCAATATTTCTACCCAGGCGTCTGCTTTGGCATCACTTAACGCACTGTATAAGTTTTGATAATTAATCATTTAAGCGCACTAACTCCGCTGGATTTAATAATGGTGATTTTAAAGCGATTGGTTTTTGATGTGGATTAATCATTTATTGCTGATAGGTTTCAAGTTTGTTCAAAATGGTTGTCAAGTATTTGTAAGTAGATATATGCAGTAATGAGAGCTGTTGGTTTCTTAAAGTTAAAACCAAGATCAATTGAAATTTAGATACGGCAAACATCAGTATAAATACAAACCATCATCTTACTGCCGATCAAAAACGTACATCGTCAAAACGCTTTATAGTTTAAACAATTCTCAGCTGAAATCCCAGGTTATCAGCATTTTAAGCATTAAACCGGGCCACATGATTATCTCGCCCAATAATATTGATTTATTGATGGTTTTTTAAATAACATCGAAGATGATCAAAGGAGAGATTTGTTAGAAATTCAAAGCAGCGCCTTTTTCGATCCGGCATTCAAGTATTGATAGGTATTTGTACGTATTGTATTTCAATGTAATTAAGAAATAATAGGAATACTCCGTTCGCAATTTTTATGACCCTATAAAGTTAATACTTAGGCTGGGCTAACGGCTTTAAGGTTAACCCAACATGAATGCGCGTAAGTAGTTGGTTGCGAATCAGGCAAACTAACCAATGTGGCACGTTAGGCAAAAACAAACACTGGCATTTAAGAATTTATAAGGAGTTTGTCGTGAAAAATAATTCAGCGATACACATATTTTTAAAAGTAATTGAATTATCAAGTAGGGCATTTATCACTAAAGCAAAATGTCTCATGCCGTTTTTCGTGGTGTTTATGTTAGGGGGCGCTACACCTGTGTTCTCGGAGCCAATCGAAGCCATGCCTATTATGGCGCCGCTCAATCCTGCCTTTGTACTTCAGCTGCAATTGCAATCCGAAATCCCGGAAATTCCCGGTATTACCCCGCCCAGTCCGAATTTTGTGAAACAACTATTGCCCAATACTCAGGCAACTTCGGTAGGAAGAGGCATGGGACATTTACCGTCGCCAGCTAACCGCTCGCACATGATCGGATTGACTCCCAAAATCAATGCAATCACAGGCTTTATTTCCGGAGTTTACCCATCATCCTTCGACCTGCGGAATTCGGGCGATGTAACCAGTGTCAAGAACCAAGGTAATTGTGGTTCCTGTTGGGCTTTCGGATCAACCGCTGCAGTAGAGTCAACTATGCTAACGGGCAGTGGCATTAGCTATGACTATTCCGAAAATCACATGAATGTACGTCATGGTTTCGATTGGTTGCCCTGTGCCGGAGGAAACGCTGATATAGCCGGTGCCTATATGACCCGCTGGGGAAACACTAATTCGTTAGCCTCCGGGCTAGTCTATGAGACTGACGATCCGTACACACAAAACGCGATGAACGGCATCCTGCCCTATACCTCGATTGACGGTCTCCAGCCTCGTGTTCATGCGCAAGAGTTTTTGATTTTGCCTGATCGTATCAATGGAACCAATAATGACAATTACAAGTATGCACTCCAGACTTATGGCGCTGTTGACGTTTCAATAATGGCAAATGGCTTGGGTGGTAGCGGCAACGCTTATTGGGATGCGGCAACCAATGCTTATTATTACAACGGTTTTGCAGACGTCAATCACGAAGTTGCCATAGTAGGGTGGGATGATAATTACGCCGCAACTAACTTCAGTACCTTACCGCCGGGTAACGGTGCTTTTATTGTGAAAAACTCTTGGGGAACTGGCTTTGGCAACAATGGCTACTTTTACCTTTCTTATTACGACTCAAGGCTCAGTGATGCCCACGTTTTTATCAAACCGGAAAGCAATAAAAACTATAAAAATTCCTATCTCTACGATCCGTTTGGGCAAATTAATTCATTGGGGTATCCCTCCTCGTCAATTCCTGAGTCAGCGTGGGGAGCTAATGTATTTACGGCGGCGACCAGCGAAACGTTGCAAGCGGTTGCCTTTAATACGTCTACGGTAAATAGCAGTTATGAGATTTTTATTTATACCGATGTGTCAAGTACCCCAACGACAGGTGTGCTGGAGGGTGGGGCCGTCAATACCAGCGGTTCATTTCCCTATGCCGGTTACCATACGCTAAATCTATCAACCCCGGTATCACTGGTGACAGGACAGAAGTTTTCTGTGGTGGTCAAGTTTACGACCCCTGGCTACAACTATCCTGTTCCTATTGAAGAGCAAATCCAGGATTACAATAGCGCGGCAACCGCCACTGCCGGGCAGAGCTATATCAGTTCAAAAGGATTTACCTGGACTGACATCACTACAGGCTTTCCAGATACCAATGTAGACATTCGCGCTTTTACAGCGCCGGTATTTTTAGGCGGCACGGCAGTAGACATGACGCTTTCCAAAGCAGTGTGCAGCAATTTGTTGACAAGGCAAGTTGCCATGTCCTCCGTCGATTCCAATACATTTGATTGCACAACCGATTTTATTGTTAATAGCGGCGACCCTGTTAGCCTGACAGCCAAAGGCGTCGCAACACAAACTCATTTAGAAGGCTATGCCAACGGCATGAGCGTTACCAAAGTCATATGTTCGAACAGCAACACACGGCAAGTATCCATCGCGGCAGCAAACAATAACAGTTGGGACTGCGCACCCGGATTAGCCATTAATCCGGGCGACAATATCACTATGACCATTAAAGGCAATGCCAATTGAGTCGTGCTGTTTTTTAAGCAACCAAGACCGGAAAGGGCTTGTATTTTCAATCACTTTATTACTCAGACTATTAATTAAAAATTTAGGAGATACCTTTGAAAAATCATCACATAAAATATAAGTTACTTGCGGTAAGTTTGCTGGCAACCGCTGAAATTTTAGGTAATCAGGCTCATGCAGCCATCATCAATGGTGATTTTGCTGATGGTGCATTAACCGGATGGGCATCAGTCGGCAATGTCCAGGTACAGCCCACGGTGCTTCCGGGGAATATTTCGCAAAGTAATCTTTACGGACCGATTCCGGCACCAGCGACTCATCAGGCGATTCTGGGCAGCGGCGGATTAGGAGATGAATACCTAAACTCAGGTGTTTCGCCTGTATCCGCAGCCAGTCTTGGGGATTTTTTGAGCCTAAGTAATTGCTGCCTGGGGCAAAATGGTAATGGCTCGGCTATTCAACAAGTATTTTCCTCTGTTGCCGGCGACAATCTTTCGTTCAACTGGAATTTCCTGAGTAACGCGCTCCCAAACAACGAACCCAAAAATGACTTTGCCTTTTTGGTATTGGACGGCGCTATCACTACATTGGCAAACACCAATACATTTAAAAGCCCAACAGGTTCATCTTATGTCTTAGATTACCAAACCGGTTATAACAAACTACTTTTAAATCTTAGTGCAGGAAATCACACCCTTAGTTTTGGCATTATTGATGGTGGTGCTTTCGACGGATCTGCATTGACCATTTCCAACGTACAAATTAATGCGGTTCCCTTGCCGGCTGCCTTTTGGTTGTTTCTAAGCGGTATGGTCGGGGTGCTTAAATATGCGCGTCAAACCAAGTCAGTCCGCTATGTTGAATGACGGCCCTAAATAACTCCTGATGGCAGTTATTTAGGGATTGCTTTTCAAGGTTAACAAAATGTTCACTGGAAACATGGACTGTTGGCAATTGTCGAATTTTATTTTGCCATAAAACTGTTAGTCGTAACTGGCTGGAAACGGCCCTCAAGCGACCATTTAAGATATCAAAGCCAAAAGAGATGATTTAAAACAGAGCCTAACAAAAACAATCCAGCCTATCGCCCTTCGATCTATCAGCGACGTTTGCCAAACATTCCATGCTGATCAATTTGACGCCAAAGCAGGTATTAAGCTTGGGTGTTGCTCATTTAAGATTAAACAGGAATTGATAGTAGCTATCTTTGAACCTAGAAAATGCAGTTGACCTGTGGTAGAGGATGGCGGCACTAAAATTTCAGGAATCATGCTGATCAATTGGCAATGTAATCGTGAAAGTTGAACCGACGCCAACAGTACTTTTTACATCAATAGTACCGTGATGTTTTGCAACAATACCCCAAACAATAGAAAGACCAAGGCCTGTACCTTTCCCTATCGGTTTTGTTGTAAAAAACGGATCAAAAATACGTTTAAGATTGTCCGGCAATATCCCCTTGCCAG
>CAIKYI010000386.1 GCA_903831545.1 uncultured Methylobacter sp.
GCCCGGGAAATTTCCCGGCCTTCTTTGGTAACCGCAGAATTATTGGAGACGTTTTGAGCTTTAAACGGTGCGACTTTAAAGCCCTGATCGGCGAATATCCGGCATAAAGCCATGACCAGCGTAGTTTTACCGGCATCAGAACTGGTGCCGAAAATGGCTAAGGGATTCATTTTTTGAATATTTAAAATAAATTTATTACGAAGGTAAAAAGAAAATATATTTCGTGCTTTTGTGGTGATTTTTTATTTTTTAAAACTTGCAAGCCCTTGGGCAAGCAGCATTATTGCTTGTTCATTTTTGACTGCAAAACGCACATGATATTTATCCAGTCCTTCAAAATTGTCGCAGACACGGATTAAAATTCGTGACGCTTCCAATGCTGTTTGGAGCTTATAACCATCAATATCAGTTCCCAAACGCGCCAGCAAAAAATTGGCCTGACCCGGATAGATATGTTCAAACAAATCAGAATCCAGTAGAGTTTTATACAATAGCCCTCGTAGATATCGGGTTTGCTGACAGGTTTGTTCAATGAAAGCTGTATTTGCCAAAGCCTGCTGTATATAAGCCATATCCAGGCTGGATAATTTCCAGGCCGGTTCCAGGCGTTGCAGGTCTTTTATCGCTGAGCTTGCCGACATAACATAACCGATACGAATACCGGCACAGCCGTAAAACTTGCTTAACGATTTAATCACATACAGTTTAGGGTATTGTGCAATATGTTCTGCAACCGAAGTAGCTTCGCAAAAATCCAGAAAAGATTCGTCGAGGATAATAGTGCAGTGTGCCGCCTGCCACTTTGCCAACAACTTCTGCAAATCATAAAGCTGACCATCGGGCGTAGACGGATTAACAAAAATCACCGTACTGTGCCTGGGGATGTCCGCCATTAAATTATCAAAGCGGCTGATATTATGTACTGTGCATCCCAGCTCCTGGGCAATATGAGCATATTCACCATACAAAGGCGTATATAAAACCAGATCTTTGGCTTCCAAAACCCGTAACAGCGAAAAAATGGCCGCACTTGCGCCGTTAAACACCTCAATAGCAGCGCCCAAAGGAATCGGATAGCGCTGGGCAAGTGCCTGTTTTAAACTACTGTACTCAGGATCGGCATAGGGCGTAAGCGAAACGTTATGCAAACAACTTAACTTGACCGCCTGTTCCGGATTGATGTTGGCCGAAAAATCCAACACTTGTTCCGGCAAGCAGCCAAGACGTCGGGCAAATTGATAGATATTGCCGCCGTGGTTCATTTATAAATTGATATATTCAACGTAAAGATAATCATCCAGGTGCCTTAATTTATGCGCGGAACCTGAATCAATGCGAAACTGAAAAGAGTTTGCCAAAGGCAGATTTAAAGCGCGAGCCAACAAGGCACGGATGACACCGGCATGGGTTATCACCAAAACCTGTTCGGCTTTAGAGGCTAATAATTCTTGCCAGAAGTCGCCGGTACGTTGGTATAAATCTTCAAAATTTTCGCCCTTTGGCGGCGCGGCGGTCACAAAGTTATTAGTCCAATTTTGTAAAGCATCGGCGTCAATATCGTCAAAACGCGTACTTTCCCAATCGCCAAAATTAAGCTCCAGCAAACGCTGATCGGTGATCACC
>CAIKYI010000387.1 GCA_903831545.1 uncultured Methylobacter sp.
AGCCAAGCCAAGTAACATGCGGGTAATGGGGCGAAACTGGTTTTCGGCAAACTGTCGTTGTTCCAGTTTGGCAAGTGTGGTGTAAAAGTCCAGTTTGATATGTTGCTGTTGGAAGGCTGTTTTCAAGGCATCGACATAAGCTTTCTCGGCGTCCAGCGTAGTAATGTCGGCAGACAACAAGGCAAACGCATATTTTGACGGGTTTGAAGTGGTTGGCTGAATAGCGTTTAAAGGAGCGTACACCGGTTCCACGGCATAACCGTTGCCGGTAATTCCACGGTATAGGCCAATCACCTGCCATTCGTCGACCGGCTGTTGCAATAATTTAACGTTAATGGTGTCGCCAACTTTTAGGTTGTTTAATTCAGCCGTTGCGGCGTTCAGAACCAGTCGTTTTTGTTGATTATCTGAATTTCCAAACCAGCGTCCGGAAACCATCAGGGGTTGATAAAGGGCGGTGTCTGCTGGTAGTCCGATCATCTGCACGCCCAAACTGCCAGATTGTCGTAGCAGTTTATCGCCTAGTGATAATTCAACAGGCAAGCGATTCCATAACTCCAGCGCTGTCGTTTGCGGGACATTATTCACCACGTTGTGAATAAGTTCGGCCGGTTGATCCGCAGTAAAACCCAGTCTTACCGCATAGTGGCTGCGGGCCAGTTCATTGTTCAGAGTCAGATTTACCGACGCGATCAGACTCATGATCACGATGAACAACACGCCGGCAATAATCAGTACGCTTTGCGTCCACAACAAATTGGCCTTGCGCCGAAACAGATTTCCCAGGGCGACTGCGTATAATGTCGGCAACCAGCTTGCGACCAGACGTTCAAGCCAGCGGTCAAAACCGTGACTGACAAAGTCTGCCCCCAGACCATAAGTTGAGATCGCTTGCCGTACTGATAGCGTAGCGCCAGTCCAAACCGGCCACAAGGCGGCCAGCAAGGGCGCGAATAAACCGCCGGCAATCATTAAATACAAGGCTTTTGCCGAATAGACAAAACCTGCCAGCTCAATATTAAATAAATCCAATATCCAGCGACTGCTGTAAAAAGCGCCGACCCAACTAAGCGGTACGGCAATCAGCAGCGCAAGTAACGACAAAATTAACACTTCCGTCAGATAGATTTTGGCTATCGTCCAACGGCGTGCGCCCAGAGCTTTCATGACGCCTATCTGATCAGTTTGTTGGGTAATCAGGGCGGCAACCGTGTTCAGGATTAAAACCGAACTTAAGGCTAACGAGGCCCAGGCCATGACTGTCAATACCAGATTAATGCCGGAAAAAACAGCCCGTCCCCAGTGTTGTTGAGGATTCTGCAATAAAGTGGCATTTACGCCGATGCCCGCTTCTGCCAGTTTTGAGCGTAGTTCACCGGCTATGAAACGGGCTTTTTCTTCGCTGTAGGGCGGCTTTATCTGGACTAATAATTGCCTGAAGCTATGGGCCGGAATGCCAAATAGCGGTGCGAGTTCAGGGGCTATAAAAAAATTCAGCTGTCCCCCAAACGTGGGTGGCTTAACGAATGGATGCCTTAGAATACCGTTGATGACAAAGGTTTCTGAACCGGTGGCAGTGGCAACTTCCAGCGCATCACCGTTGTTTATTCCCGCAAAGCGAGCCGACAAACGTTCTACCGCCACGGATTTGTTTTGAGGAAAAACGCCAGACACCAGGGTCATACGATCAAAGGTCTGAGTGTTATAATCGGGCCGAAATATTATGGTGCCGGTTTGCCATTGTGCCGACTTTTGCGTTTTATATTGCACGGTAAATTGGGTCAGTCTGTCGATATTGGCAACCCCGTCCAGGTTTTTCAGGGGGTCTGCTACGGCAAAATCAGCATCTTGTTTGAGTATCAGGTTAATGTGCGAAGGCTGTGACAGCTGGTGCGCGTTGTCCATACTGCCCAGTTGTAAATCCATCATGCCCAGCAATGTTCCGACTATGAACAAACCTATCGCAATACTGGAGATGGCCAGCACACTACGGGATTTATGCATAAGTAAATCTGCGCTGACTTTTGGCCAGAGATTGGCGTCAAAAAACATGAGGATTATTCCTCGCCAGTCAGGTACTGATCGCTATGAATGCGCCCCGCATGAAGTGCTATCCGGCGTGAGGCCGATTGGGCAAGATTTTCGTTGTGCGTTACCATGACCAGGGTTTTGCCTTGATTTTTTAATTCTAAAAACAGGTCAAAGACGGCGTCGGCAGTACTGGCATCCAAATTTCCTGTCGGCTCATCGGCTATAATCAGCGCCGGATCATTTGCCAAAGCACGCGCAATGGCGGCGCGCTGTTGCTGACCGCCGGACACTTGTCCCGGTAATTGTTTGGCCTGATCGGAAAGTCCTACCAGATTGAGTAAATAGTGCGCCCGGGCCAGACGTTCCGGTTTAGGCAGTTTGCCGACAAAATCCATGGGCAGCAGGATGTTTTGCAAGAGATTAAGCGAGGGCAATAGCTGGAAAAACTGAAACACAATGCCGACATTGGTGCCGCGCCAAACGGATAACTGTTCTTCGCGTAAAAGATTTAAGGCGCTGCCGTTAATAATCACTTCACCCTGGCAAGGCCGATCTATGCCGGTCAACAAGTTTAACAAGGTGGATTTACCATTTCCCGAAGGTCCGACAATGGCGACAAATTCGCCGGGGGATACGGTCAGGGAAATATCATGCAAAACGGGTTGTTTTAATTGACCGAGCGTATAAGCCTTATGAACGTTGGTTAGCTGAATGATGTCGGGCATGGCAAATGAAGTATTTATTTTGGCGTAATGAAAAAAACTGTTAGATTCTACCATGTACTGACTCTAAGGCTTAAAACACAACAATGACTTTTATACAACAACTCTGGCTTTTGCTTGGTGCCAGCTGGACGATACTTGAAATAATTATCGTGCTAAAAACCCGTGTCGCTTGCGTTGCGGTGGATCAGCAAAAATATCGCTCAGAGCTGTTGATCTGGGTCGTTGTTATCGCCGCACTGGGCGTGGCCCTGGTCTTTAAGTATCTGCATTTCATGGCGTTACCCATCGATTACGTTCAGCGCCAGTATATTGCCTTTGTGTTGTTAAGCTTTGGGTTGGGGCTGCGTTTTTATGCGGTGTTAAGTTTGGGAAGGTTTTTTAGTACCACAGCAATGACCCGGCATGAACATGCGCTTATTGAGCAAGGCCCTTACCATTTTATCCGACACCCCGCTTATACAGGGCTACTAATCAGTTTTTTTGCCGCCGGACTGGCGATGGGAGATGCGCTGGCGCTACTGAGTCTATTTTGTCCTGTTGCCTATGTTTTAAAACAGCGTATTCATATAGAAGAGCAGGGGTTATTGGAATATTTTGGCCCTGTCTATTATGATTACAGTTGTCGTACCAAAAAACTTATTCCCTGGCTTTATTAAAAAGCCAAGCCAAATCAATCTGCCTTATTAACACCCAACAATCCATAATCATGTCTGAAAAAAAACATATCGTAATCATCGGTGCAGGGCCTGGCGGCCTGTGCGCAGGGATGCTCTTAAGCCGTCGCGGTTTTAACGTGACAATTTTTGATAAAAATACCGAAGTTGGCGGGCGTAATCGTCCCATACGTCTGGGCGAATTTGTCTTTG
>CAIKYI010000388.1 GCA_903831545.1 uncultured Methylobacter sp.
ACTGGCTTATCTCTTTTGCTAAAGAGGATAAGTTATGCCAAGTGATGTAAGCGCTCTTAAGTACTTGGCTTATGGTACTTGAAAATGTCTAACTTTAAGGATTGTTGGTATTACTTAAAGCGGCTCTGATTTTTTTTGGATTATAGCCATGGATAGTTATTTTGTTATTAATGACCACGATTGGTACGCCATTGCCTACCAAGCTTTTATAGTCACTACGACCTCTTTCGGAATGTTCAACATCCAAATCTGTATACTGGATATTATTGTCGGCAAAATATTGTCGCGTTTTTGCGCAGTAACCGCACCACATTGTGGAATATAAAATAACTGAATAACTTCCTGGTAATTGAGAAATTGCAGGTGGTGGATTAACCAAATCAATAATTTTGTCTTGATTTTGGAACGTTCCACCGACAACAGCTACTAAGAGAAACAAAGTTGATGTTTTCATCAAGTATCATGTGTCCTTAAGGATTCAAACCAGAACACTGCTTTTTATCTGGGTCAATGGTGGGGGAAGTTCCAAAAAACAATGGCCGATTGCAAGGCTTCCACTGAAGGTGTTTTGTCATAACCATATCAAATAACTTTGAGGTTAAAAATCTGTTCAACCACTGTTTTACAGCGTGGTAAGGCGAAATTTCAAACCAATCTGAATCTACGGCAGCAAACTGGCGTATAAAAGGCAAGATAGCGGCGTCAGCCAATGAAAAATGATCGCCGCATAAGAATTGATTTTGTTTTAATCGTACTTCAAGATCGGTCAAAAACAGCTCACCTTGCTGTCTGTAGTAATGTACTGTATGTTCTGGATAACGATCCGCATATTTATACCGATCCAGATAATATTTGAATTCACCATCGTTCCATCGGATCAATTGTTCGGCATTTTGTAGCCAGGAACTGTTAAGCCAGTGCTCGGAATCGTTCTGATGCAGCGCCCAAAACATAATGTCAAGACTTTCATCTATCACGGTGCCGTTCTGTAGTTGTAGCACCGGCACAGTCCCCTTAGGCGAAACAACGAGCATCGCTTCAGGTTTATCGCGTAACTCAACCTCCCTTAATTCGACAATGACTCTGGCGCTGGCAACAGCCAGGCGAACTCTCATTGCGTAGGGGCAGCGCCGAAAACTGTATAACACAGGTAGATCTGGGTCAGTAGATGAAGTCAGTTTAATCATTTTGCAAAGCTGAAATTAGTCCCAGCAGACTGTCTGAGAATAGGGGGTGTGCTCAAGTAAGCTATCGCGGCCAATTTTTCGAGCATTTTTTTAAGTGGTCAATTCATTCCAAATGGCCATAGGGTTTTAGTTCTATGTGCCTGCTTGTTATCTTCAAGCTCTATATTTTCATTGGGTTAATAAGTTTTTGGTGATTTATTTGGGCATTGACTCGATCAATCGTGGATGCGGAAGTGGCAAATAAAAACTGTCTGGGCAACACCATTGCTTATATCCTACATAATTTATTTAGAATAAATTGCCAAATTTCTATAAAATTACAGGTTATTGTAACAACTCTTCATATCAATTCTTCATGGATCTAAAATTTCTCGATTTCGAACAACCTATCGCTGAATTAGAAGCGAAAATTAAAGAGCTCCGTAATGTGGAGTTTGATAATAACATTAATATCTCTGATGCACTTAAGCAACTTGGGGATCGAAGTCAGGCGCTGACCGAATCGATTTTTAGCGAGCTTTCCGATTGGCAGATTTCTCAGTTATCCCGGCATCCCGGGCGTCCTTATACGCTGGATTATGTCGAACATATCTTTACCGATTTCCATGAGTTGCATGGTGACAGGGCTTATGCCGATGATCCTGCCATTATTTGCGGACTGGCGCGTCTTGATGGGCAGTCCGTGATGGTGATCGGTCATCAGAAGGGACGAGATACCAAAGAAAAAATTTATCGTAACTTTGGAATGCCTCGTCCGGAAGGATACCGTAAGGCTTTGCGTATGATGAAAATGGCAGAGCGTTTTAAAATGCCTGTTATTTGTCTGATTGACACACCTGGGGCTTATCCTGGTATTGATGCCGAAGAGCGTGGTCAGAGTGAAGCCATTGCCAGAAATCTTTTTGAGATGGCCAAGCTTAAAACGCCCATTATTTGCACTATTATCGGCGAAGGCGGATCGGGCGGAGCCTTGGCGATTGGTATCGGTGACCGTTTAATCATGTTGGAATACAGTACCTATTCTGTGATATCGCCCGAAGGCTGTGCTTCCATTTTATGGAAAAGCGCAGATAAATCACAATTGGCGGCTGAAGCCATGGGAATTACTTCTGATCGTATTCGCGAGCAAGGGTTCTTGGATGAAGTTGTTAGAGAGCCTTTGGGCGGAGGTCATAGAGACTTTAAAGCTATTGCCGGAAATCTAAAAGAAACGCTGCTTCGTCACATGAACGAATTAATGTTACAACCTATAGATCTCGTTCTCGAAAGACGGTATCAACGAATTATGGATTTTGGGGTTTTTACTGATGAGACAGGGAAGTAGAAATAGGGTTTAAGGTGCAAGTTGTAAAGTTGAATGAATATATCATCGATAGCATTTTTAAACTTGATCTTGGTAAGCAACAAAGAGTTTATGTCGGCTACAGCGGGGGGGTAGATTCCCACGTTTTACTTCATTGTTGCGCGTCAATTATTCAACTCAAGGGCAGGATCACTGCAGTATACGTGCATCACGGTTTGCAGGTTCAAGCAGAATCTTGGGCCTGTCACTGTGAAAGTATAGCCAACGAGTTGGGGGTTGATTTCACGGTTTTACGGGTTAATGCTCAGGCTGCTCCTGGTCAAAGCCCTGAAGAGGCCGCCAGAAATGCCAGGTACGAGGCATTCACATCGTTACTTAACGCAAATGATGTCTTATTGCTTGCTCAACACAGGGAAGATCAATTGGAAACAGTGTTGTTGCAGTTGTTTCGCGGCAGTGGATTACGTGGACTCTCTGCTATGCCTGAGCGTATTGATTTTGGTGCGGGTGTTATGCTCAGGCCATTCCTGAATACACCAAAGCAGGCGATTTTCACTTACGCCGATGAGCATCAATTGAGCTGGATTGAAGACCCCAGTAATAAAAGTAATGATTATGATCGCAATTTTTTGCGCAATGCGGTGTTGCCATTACTAAAACAACGTTGGCCGTCAGTTGATAAAACCGTTGCCCGATCGGCCAGACATTTTGCGGATGCGCAAGTGTTGGTTAATGAGGTTGCTGATGAATTATTCGCGGGGGTTTTTAATGCTGACGATAATACACTTTGTATCAGTCGGTTAAAGGAGCATCTTAATCATCCCCAGCAACTGATCATCAGACATTGGTTTCAGTTTATGGGATTAAAAATGCCGGCACAGGCGTTGGTCGGGCGGATTTTAACTCAGGTTGTAGCCGCTGATGAACAGCGCAATCCTTTATTGTCGGGGCACGGCTACAGTATTCGGCGCTATCGGGACAAGTTGTATTGCCTTAAGAATTTGTTTGCCTCCGATATGCAGTCGCCCAAACAGCGGCATATTATCTGGCAGAGTGATCAGGCTTCAATACATATTTGGAATGATCAAGTGTTGTTTTGTGTTTCTGCTTCACAAGGAATACTCCGTGAACAGTGGCAAACTGCCAGGATTGAGGTCCGCTATCGTGATGGTGGTGAAAAAATTAGTTTGCCAGGGCGTGCAGGTCATCATGCCCTGAAAAAACTGTTTCAGGAAGCAGGTGTTCCGCCGTGGAAAAGAGCAGCGATACCTTTGATTTATCTTGATGGCACTCTCGCCGCTGTCGGTGACCAATGGATTAGTTCGGTATTTTATAGTGATAAATCAGGTGATTGCATAGGGTTGTCACTGAGAAGTTGTGAATTAAACCCAAAAGACAATGACGACAAGTGCATTGTCGATTAAAATGTATAAATCTGATCTAACATCATTAGCCAAATAACGATTCTTAGGCTTTGCATGGTGTTCTGAAAATGATGCGTGTTGCGCATCCTACAAACAAACTACGTCTTAAATTCTAAATGACAAAATATATATTTATTACCGGTGGCGTTGTTTCGTCTCTTGG
>CAIKYI010000389.1 GCA_903831545.1 uncultured Methylobacter sp.
CCAAATAAGCTTGCGGCAAATGGGTGTAACGTTTCATAAACGGATAACTGGCCGCCAAAAAGGCGGCGATAAACGACAGCAGGATGGTATAGATATTAAGTAATAACACCAGACCAAAAGCAAGCAAACACAACACCACAAAAACGATCAGCGCTTCCTTCGGTTTTACCTTGCCAGCGGCGATTGGCCGCTGCTGGGTGCGAGCCACATGCGGATCAAAGTCACGATCGGCATAATCATTAATAACGCATCCGGCAGCTCGCATCAAAATCACGCCCAGACAAATCACCGTTAAAACCAGCAAGTCGGGTTTGCCGTTACTGGCAACCCAGAGCGCCCAGAGCGCAGGCCACAATAAAATCAGGATGCCGATAGGCTTGTCAAAACGCGCTAAAATCCAGTATTGCCTGAGTCGATCCTTTACTTTGTCCATCATCTTTATTGCCTTTTTCAAAGCCCGAGTTTTATTAAAAATGCTATTATAGCTTTTTTTATTTCAAGGAACGGGCGATCCATGAGCGTAAAGATTTATCACAATCCGCGTTGCGGCAAATCAAGACAGACCTTGCAACTATTACAAGCCCAAGGTATTGAACCTGAGATTGTCGAATATCTTAAAAATCCTCCAAGCGCTGAAGAACTTGAGGACCTTCTGCAAAAGCTAGGCATGGAGCCGCGCGAGTTGATGCGCAAAAAAGAAGCCGCCTATAAAGGCAACGGACTGGAAGACATTTCCTTAGCCAGGCCGGCACTGATTGCAGCCATGATCACGCACCCTATTTTGATCGAACGACCTATTGTTCTGGCCAACGGCAAGGCTACCATCGGTAGGCCACCCGAAGCTGTTCTGGCTATTTTGTAATTTATGATGATAAAAATTCTTGTTTTGTATTTTTCCCGCTCCGGCACTACCGCCGAAATGGCCAACCATATCGCAAGAGGCGTGGAATCGGTCGACGGCGCTGAAGCGGTACTAAGAACTGTCCCTGATATTTCGGCTGTCTCTGAAAAAACTGCCGCGAGCATTCCTGCCAATGGCGCTATTTACGCAACACTTGAAGATTTGAAAACCTGCGATGGCCTGGCACTGGGCAGTCCTACCCATTTTGGCAATATGGCGGCGCCGCTAAAGTACTTTATTGATGGCACCACTGAACTCTGGTTCTCGGGTGCCTTGTCCGGGAAACCTGCCGGAGTTTTTACCTCAACCGGCAGCATGCATGGCGGCCAGGAAAGCACTTTATTATCGATGATGTTACCGCTTTTGCATCAAGGTATGCTTATCGTTGGCTTGCCCAGCACCGAGCATGCGTTACGTGAAACCACCTCGGGCGGCACGCCTTATGGCCCCAGTCACGTATCAACCACGCATTCCGGCTTGACCGAGCACGAAAAAAATCTGTGCAAAGTTCTCGGCGCACGTCTGGCTAAAACGGCGCTTTGCCTAAAAAAGCTCTGATTTACCAAGAAAAACGCACAAATTTATATCCACGAAGCTTCAGGGCGAATTTTTTTAGCTTTGTTGGGCTTACCCGTTATTAATGAGCATTTATTATTCATGAAAATAAACCCGATTTATTATTACAGCATGGCTCTGACAGGATTTTTTGGACTGTTTGTGTTGCTCATGCTCTGGAATACCGTGCTTGTTCCCTCAACCCACTTTCCGGTAGCCCTGGTTTTAGTGTTTGCGGTAACGCCATTGTTGCTACCGATGCGTGGTCTGCTGGCCCGAAATAAAAGAAGTTGCGCCTGGGCGGCTTATGTCAGCCTGATCTATTTTATCCACGGTTGCGCTGAAGCCTACGTCAATGTTGACGAACGACTCTATGCGTCATTTGAAGTCCTGCTAAGCCTGATGCTGTTTTTCGGCGCTGCATTGTATGTGCGCTTTGTGGGTAAATAGAACGGATCATGGCGCAACAGCTTCCTTTGCATTTTGAATTCAGGGCAAATCAAACGTTTAATGATTTTTTCCCCGGCACCCATCACGAAATCATCACGCATTTGCAACAGTGCATTACCGGCCAGGGTGAGCAACAAATTTTTCTGTGGGGCGAACCAGGACTGGGCAAAAGCCATCTCCTGCAAGCTTGTTGTCACCTGGCGCAACAGTTAAAGCTCAGCTCTTTTTATTTTGATCTGGCAACCACAGCCCACTTTGATCCGGCGCTGCTAAACGGACTTGATGAGTCTGATGTAGTTTGCTTTGACAACATCGAACACATTGCAGGAAACGCTGAATGGGAACTGGCTTTTTTTAATTTCTTTAATCAGCATCGAGATCGCGGCCACAAGCTAATCCTGGCGGCATCATCGACCCCCAATACTATTGCCATTCAATTGCCAGACCTTAAAACGCGCCTGAATTGGGGTTTAACCTTAAAAATCCAACTTTTAACCGATAACGAAAAAGTTGCCGCCTTAATCTTTAAAGCCAGACAAATGGGCTTTGAACTTGGCCCACAAGCCGGTCGCTATTTGTTGACACATTACGCACGAGATCTTGCCTCGTTATGGGCTTTATTGGAAAAACTGGATAAAGCGTCCCTGGCTGCCAAGCGTAAATTAACCCTTCCCTTTTTAAAACAGGTGCTGGGCGAATAAATCATAAATCAGGGCCTGGATGATTTGGCATAAAAAATATAATCCGCCGTATAGGCAATCCGTTTTTCTCCACCCAAATGATTTGCGTTACATGCAGCCAAAGTCGGCAAACCACCTTCAGTATTAATTCTGTTTATAAAATCGACCTCTGAAAACAAACCATTTCCCTGATGTGTAACCGCCTCAAGCAACAACCAGGAAATAGCTGACGCAGGGGATTTATCCAGTTTTTTTAACACCCGGCCGACAACCTGACTGCCGTCTTTATATTCCCATATCGGGCCGGCACGGTGCTTGCCGACTATCTTAGCTTGTGCATCAAACAGTTTGGCATCGGGTGCCTGAACTTCCCAGATATAAGCGCCTTGATTTAGCGAGCACTGGTAGATTTGGTCGCCCTTTGCGTGCACAGTCAAAACAGAATGATAACCGGAAGGCACCTCAATCTGTTCGGGGATTAAAACCTCGGCATACGCCGAACCCTGTAACATTATCGATAAAACCAAGGTTTTTTTAAGCACAGTTCTCACCATGGCATCGGGCTTCCGTCATATTTAACGAAACATCCGGATTGCTCTAAAACAAAGTTATCTATCAAAACTCGCATGCCCGAAACGCTTTGTTCGGCGTTTATCAGGGCATTGGGCCCACCCATATCAGTTTTAACCCAACCAGGATGAAAAATAAGCACGCCGACCGACTGATTTTTCAATCCTATCGCCAGACTCTTCATTGCTGCATTAAGCGCAGCCTTACTTGAACGATAAAAGCAACTTCCACCACCTTCATTGTCGGCAATACTACCCATCAGGCTGCTGATATTAACGATTAGTTTTTTATCGCTTTTTATAATTTGCGGCAACAAGGCTTCAGACATTTTAACCGGAGCCTGCGTATTAATTAACAAGGCATTAGTCCATGCCTGATAATCAAACTGACCAAAATCACCGCCCTGCAAATCACTATAAACACCGGCATTATTAATCAAGACATCAATGCAGTGCTCTGACAATTTTTTCGCCAGCCCATCAATCTGGTCAAAATCGGCAACATCCAAAGCTTCAACCTGAATAACCGCGTATTGTTCGGCAAGCTTATGCAAATCCGACGCTTGTTCGGGTTTGCGACAACAGGCAATTACATTCCAGCCTTCAGCCGCATACTGACGGCAAAATTCCAGACCCAAACCCCGATTAGCACCGGTAATTAAAACTATAGCCATTTTATTACTCCCATAAAAAAACCTCCTGCATCAAAAGACGCAGGAGGTTTTTATAACACTTAAATATTAAGCTGAAAAGTTTACTGCGGCAAAATCCCAGTTAACCAATGACCAGAATGCTTCCAGATAAGCTGGACGTGCATTGCGGAAATCAATGTAGTAAGCATGTTCCCAAACGTCACAGGTTAATAAGGGTGTTTGACCTGTTGTTAACGGGCAACCTGCATTGCTGGTGCTAACCAGTGCCAAACTACCGTCAGCATTTTTTACCAGCCATGCCCAACCTGAACCAAAAGTTGTTACTGCACATTTTGTGAAGTCTTCTTTAAATTGCGCAAAAGAACCAAAAGTTGCGTTGATAGCATCGGCTAAAGCGCCAGTCGGTTCGCCGCCCGCATTTGGTGCCAAGCTATTCCAGTAAAAAGTGTGATTCCAGATTTGAGCGGCATTATTAAAAATACCACCGGAAGATTTTTGAATGATTTCTTCCAGAGACAAGCCTTCAAACTCAGTTCCGGGAACCAGATTATTCAGATTGGTCACATAAGTTTGATGATGTTTGCCATGATGAAACTCTAAAGTCTCGGCAGAAATATGAGGGGCCAAAGCATCTTTGGCATAAGGTAAAGCGGGAAGTTCGAAAGCCATGC
>CAIKYI010000390.1 GCA_903831545.1 uncultured Methylobacter sp.
GACATGGCAATTGTTTTGGGATTAGTCGGGTTTGCGGCATTTTTAAGTTGCAGTGCGGTGATGGGGGTTAGCACTTTAGGTAAGGTGTTGTTCCCTTGTTCTTTTTTGGCGACCCTTATTTTCATGATGGGATAATTCGACCCTGACGGTAAGGTGCTGACAGACATCATTCCCCCCATCATACCTCCACCCATACCTCCGCCCATGCCACGACCGCGTCCTCCCATCATTCCCATACCCATGCCGCCGTGGCTTGTTGTATTAAAAGGAAGGCTGCGTAAAGTCAGTTCGGTACCTGGCGCCCGGTCGCTAAAGTCCATCCAAACTTCGAGTCTCTGGCCTGGAGCCAGCATCACATAAGGGTGTTGTTCGGGGCTTTCAAGCAAGCCGCCATCAACACCCAATACAGTGATAGCAGTGCCATCATCCCAGGCAAGTTTATAAATACGTGAGTTAGAGCCATTTAACAATCTAAACCGATAAGCGCGAGTCGCTACTGGCAACACAAAATCAGGTCGTCCATTGACCAGGATCTGTTCGCCCAGAAAACCCTGCATACGTTGCATCATGTGGACAGAGTAAGACAACTGGTTCTGGCTATCAAAACTGCGATCCTGAATCACCAGCGGTAAATCATAAGCGCCGCTGGGTAATTTTAGCGCCTGTTCCTGTTCATCGCTGACGATAAACAGACCGGCCAGACCGGAATAGACTTGCCTGGCAGTGACGCCGTGGGTATGGGCATGATACCAATAGGTGCCGGCACGGTTAAGTATTTCAAATTCATAAATATAGGTTTCGCCATGATTAATCGCATACATGGGATTGCCATCCATGTTGGACGGCACATGTAAACCATGCCAATGCAGAATCGATTGCGCCGGTAAATTATTATTAAGGATCAGCCTGATTTTTTGCCCTTTTTTTAACCGCAGGGTAGGCGCAAGATAAGTGCCTTCATTATTATCAAGTGCATCTGCAGGGCCTTTTATAATTTTGCCGGTAACTTTCCAAACGTTGGTTTTCTCGCCACTCAGAATGGCAACTTCTGCCGTGTTCATGGTCAGTTCAATCTCAACGTCTGGAGAAAAATCGTCAGATGGCTTATTGACGCGGACAAAACCTTCAGTCTTTGCCCAGCAGGGATAGGTGGCCGCACCGGCGATAGCGATTGCGGTATATTTTAAGATTTTGCGTCGTTGTATATTAGTCGTCATTTTCATTTTGAGTTACCTCGTTTTAATTATTATTAGACTGCTGTTATATGCAATTTTATATAGTAATCTTCAAGGGTCTTTGAAGCTACATAATTTATCAGCCGCTAGATAATTTACGTCATTTGCCTTGGAATGGGGGCAAGGTTTTAGTTGTGTTCTGCCTGCCTACCTGGCCGACTTAATGTGAAGTGGAAGGCGTAATGAGTAGCCGATACATTAAAGCGCACTTAGCCTATTTGCAAAGTGGCTGAAATAAACAAAGGCAGTGAAGCCACAGACTTTGGTTATCTTGCCTTATCACCACAAGGAAAATTGGAGCTGTTAACTGAAAAACCATAAGCTGAAAAATGGATAAAGCGATTTATTGGTGGTGAAGAGCTAATCAATGATATGGAACGTTATTGTTTGTGGATGGTCGGGCTAGCTCCCAATGAATTGAAAGCAATGCCAAAGGTTTTGAAACGAATTGAACAGGTTCGTAAAGCACGACAAGCAAGCGGTAAAGTTCGAACACGGGAATGGGCGCATTTTCCAACCTTGTTTAGTGAAAATAGGCAACCCGATACAAATTATTTGGCAATCCCTAAAGTATCTTCAGA
>CAIKYI010000391.1 GCA_903831545.1 uncultured Methylobacter sp.
ACTCCTGCATTTTAGCCAACCATACCGAAGCTTTTATGGCAAAAATTCCACCATTCCAGAAAAATTCACCACTGGCCAGATACTGTTCGGCGGTCACTTGATCCGGCTTTTCAACAAATTGCGCAACTTGATATGCGTGCTCCCCCAATTGCTGACCAATCCGAATATAGCCGTAACCAGTTTCAGGAACTGTAGGCTGAATGCCAAAGGTAACCAGTTTACCGATTTTAGCCAACTGTACACCCTGATGAATAGCCAACCTGAATGCTATTTCATCTTTAATAATATGATCCGCAGGCATGACCACCATGACCGCATCAGGATCATCCATCTGTGCCGTTAAAGCAGCGAGTGAAAGTGCAGGTGCCGTGTTGCGGCCAAAGGGTTCGAGGATCAAAGGAAAACTATGAATACCAATCTGACGCATTTGCTCGGCCATTAAAAAACGATATTCTTCATTGCCAACCAGGATAGGAGCAGCTACGGACTCACCTTCCATTAAGACTACTTCTTTAAGCCGCAAGGCTGTAGCTTGCAGCATGGAATGCTTTCCAACCAAAGTAAGAAGTTGCTTGGGATATTGCTCGCGTGACAAAGGCCAGAGTCTTGTGCCTGAGCCACCGGAAAGTATAACTGGGATAATTTTCATCTGTGTTCTCGTGAAATTTTGTTAAGTAATAATGATCATTTATTCAAGCGTGACAAACAAGTTCGAACCAATTGATCGGCACGCGCCTGAGAGTCGGCTTCGGCGTAACAACGTAGCTCGGGAGCATTACCCGAAGCTCGAAAATGCACAATTTCGCCATTTTCAAAAAATAATCTCACGCCATCGGTTTGATCCTGTTGAATTGATGCTCCGCACAAATCCCCCAACAAATCATGCACGGAAACGTTGGAACTGGCTAAAGTGCTAAGGAGTAATTGGCTTTTCTCTGTAGCGAAAGAGCATAAGCGATCACTGGCGGTATAACGTGCCGGCAGGTCTTTAGCTAACTCAGATAGCTTTATAACACGGTCTTTTGCCATAACCAACAAGGCAAGCATTGGCAAAACGGCATCTCGCGTCGGTAATGGTTTTAAACTATGGCCCTGTTTTTCCAATTCTGTTGCCACCAAAAATCCGCCATTAGCTTCAAAACCGACAACCGAGCCATGCCCCTGTTCGATTAAAGCTTCCATGCCGGCAATGACATAAGGTGAGCCAATGCGAGTACGCTTTACTGAAAATTGCTGACACAATTCCAAAGCCGTATTGCTACTAACCGGAGTCACAACCGCCTTCGCACCTAAGTATTGTGCACACAAAATACCCACAATATCGCCTCGGAACCATTGCCCCTGTTCATCCCCTAATAAAGGACGATCAGCATCGCCATCCGTAGACAATATCGCATCAAAATTATAATGAAGCGCCCATTGCCGAGCCTTAGCGGCATCTTCTTCGCTGACTGCTTCTGTATCTATTGGCACAAATTGATCGGTACGACCAATAGAAATGACTTCTGCACCAAGTGCCTGAAGAATTTCTCTTAAAAGCTCCCGAGCCGCACTTGAATGCTCATAAAAGCCAAGTCGCAGCCCCATTAAAGACTGTGGTGGGAAAAATTGCACGTACCGGTCAACATAGCATTTATAGGCCGATTGGTTAATTTCAGGCAATGAATCATCCCCTATAACATCAGGTATAATAATCTTTGCTTCCGTGATAGTAACCTCATCCTGCTTGGTAATTTCACCACTTGATCGATAAAACTTGATACCGTTTCTATCGAATGGAATATGACTACCGGTTATCATCACAGCAGGAATGGTTTGCTCTTGTGCATAAAAAGCCAAGGCAGGCGTCGGTAAAATACCGCAAAAATCCACCTCAAAACCTGCATAACGGATAGCGGCAGCACAAAGGCCTGCAATACCTGGACTGCTAGGGCGTAAATCCATTCCCACTGCCACACGCGAACCAGTCTGTGGAGCAATACTTTGCAAAAAAGCTAGCGTATAGGCAAAACAGACCTCTACGGTCATGTCGGTAACCAAGCCACGAGCACCACTGGTCCCAAACTTTATAGTGCTTAATGCAATGACTTCATTACTTGTTTTCATAATCCCTCTCTGATTTCTCTGGTTTTCAAATGCATTTTTTTATCCTTGCTTGCTCAGGTTGAATAATTTCTTGAATGAAAATATCACATCATAAGTTTTGAAGAAACAAACTTGAAAGAGTAGCTCTAATTGACGTCAGAAATTTCTCGAATTTATTGCATAAAAAAACCGGGAACTCGCCCGGCTTAACTAAAACTAATTCTAAAATTATCGATGAGAACCAATCAAACAACAATTCTTATTGATTCTTGTGTGGTGCTATTTCGACGCATTTGAAAGCCTAATAAAATGATCCCGCCAATAATGGTCAAAATCCAGGTTTGAGGAGTTGGGACTGTGGAGGTTAAACCCTGAATTTGTTGAATGGGTTCATAAATCTGCACATTAAGTCCGTAAGAACCTTTCTCCCCTCTGCCGTCTCCAATGCCACTTACCAGAAATCGGTAATTCCCCAAAGTAAGTGAATCGTAACTGGCTGAAGTATTTGCAGGTATGCTTTCCAATACAATTTCCCATAAACTGGTTGAACTGTTTTGTTTTTGCAATTGAAACTTCAAGGATCCATCTTCAATATCTATAATTTTTAATGGCGTTAACAGATTGTTAGCCACCGTGCTAGCGCTTAGTCTTGAATTTTGATTAAGCTTAAACCCCCAAACATCACTGAAAGAACCTTTCACGCTTTTTGCCACGGTATAGTTACCATTTTTAGCACTTCCACCATTTGAAGTTAAAACGGCCTCATCTGATTTCCCACTAATATAATTATCAGGATTAACAGGTGAAGCAAGACCTACCGACGAAAAACTTAATCCAAGTAATAGCAGTAAAAATAATTGTAATTTTTTCATAATATATTCCAAATAACCTTTAAGTCCTTGACAGGCAATAATAATCATCAAATAGCAATCGTTGAAGCTAGATTAGTTTTTTCACGATTCATTCGGAGTCCAAGCAAAAATGCAAAGCCTACCAACATCATGACCCAAGTTTGAGGTAATGGCACAGGACTAGTGACATTAACACCAAATATATATGAACCTTGGCCAGTAACACCATTGCCAGTCCCGGTTACAAGAAACCTATAGCTTCCAATGCCAAGAGAAGAGTATGTTGCTGAAGTATCAAAATGACCACCTACATTAACCCAATCATTAACATTATAGCCTTGGATTTCCAGTTGAAATCCAAGTGAATCAATATGATTGTCAGATAGATTAATCGGACTACCCCAAGCCAGCAGTTCTACAGTGTCATTAAGTGTAAACTCCCAAGTATCACTAAAATCATTTACTACACTTTGACCTACGGAATAGCTGCCATCTGAATATATGCCACCAATTGGAGTTAAAATTGGATCAGTTGGATTATTTGAAATATGTAAACTAGGCGAACTATAGCCCGGCATGGAAACGAAGAAGCCCGTTATCAGCAGCAACATTAAATATAATTTATTCATAAAATTTCCATAAAATAGGATTTCAACTTAATACTATGATTTATAAGAGCTTCAAGATAAATTGATTCTCTTCCCGAAATAAAATCTGTGATGCCAACCACAATATTTAAGCAGTTTTTATACCAACTTCTCAAATCCTCTATAAATCCGCTATCACAATATAACGCCACAGGTAATGCTGACATATATGGCTGCATCACTGCCATATATGTCATGCCTGTCACCCGTAATTCTGATTATAAATTTTTACATTCCTGTCCATAACCGTAGCTGTTTACTTGGTCAATTGTGGCAAACCCTCTTTACTTTTCGGCTTAACATTCAAATTGGGTCAGAGGTTTTGCATTTTCTTTTTCGTAGAACCAGTTGATAATAGCCAGATTATCAATCCAAATATGAATGAGAAAAAAATGAGCAACGTCTTTAGTTTTACCGGCACCGTGGGCCGTGATTGTGAAGTGCGATACCTGCCATCGGGCCAGGCTGTATTAAACGTTACTGTAGCCAACAATATCGGCTTTGGTGACAAACAACAAACACTGTGGATCCGCTGTGCCGTATGGGGTAAACGCGCCGAGGGACAATTGCAAAACTACCTTAAGAAGGGACAACAGGTATTTGTCTCTGGAGAATTAAGCCAGAGCGAATTCCGTGCCCAGGATGGCTCAACCAAAACAACTTTGGAACTTAATGCCACTATTATTGATCTGGTCGGCAAAAGAAATGAGTCAAATCAGCCACCGCAACAAAATTACCCCTTTGATGCCCCCCATGGCAAGCCATCGCAAGGACAACCTGCTACCCAACAAGGAACTAGTCATGATAATTTTGACGCGCCATATGATGACGACATTCCTTTTTGAAGGACACCTGTAGACGGTTGCACTGAGCGGCATAAATCTTATTTAACCCTTATAAATTATTGAGTTATAAAAATTTAACGCCGTTTAAAAATTGTGTATAGCACATCAATCGTCTACCTAAATTACTATTCGTCACAGCCCCAACTGCTTTTTCAGCAACATCGATAGGAAATGGCTTGGTGTATAATAAAATTTTGCATTAAATTAGGATCAACAATGGAAGCGTACCCCAAGAAAACCTGTTCGATAGATCGCCTGGTCACTCACGCCAAATTAGTAGAAGCGACAAAAGCCGGAATTAAAACACAACAACGTCGTGATGGTGTATACGGCTGGCCTGGTGAAACTTTCGAACTGGACGATATGACTTTTATTGTTACCGATTTACAGCGCCAGCGATTGGGCGATATGACCGATGCTGATGCCCGTGCAGAGGGTTATCCAAGTCTGGATATGTACAGGGACATTATATTAAAAATGCATGCCGGAATGACTTGGGAAGTCGACAGTCTGGTATGGGTGCATAGCTTTACAGTCAAGACCGACTGACACTTTTCTTAAATGTGCTTTGTCGGCTTACGCAATGCCAATCCGACAAAGCAAACATCACAAACCTCTTCAAATCAACAACTCAGCACGGGAAATATTATTTAACCCCAGACAAAGAGAGCCCTATTGCTTCAGCCTTCAGGTTATTAGATATCACAGTAGCGCTTCTCTGCAATGGCAACTCAATATATCGATACGAAATCATCGCAAATATAAAAACAATGGCGATGTAAACAAACGTTAACCAGCCAACGTAATTCCCGGTAACTAACTCTTGCCACAGATAAACGGTATAAGAGATTCTCCCTAAATACCCTAACGGCTTACTTTTAAAAATAACGGCAATCACTCTACTCTGCGTGGGCGTCCCCAGTACCATCAGCAAAATAAGAACTGGATAAACGATCACCTTTATCTGCCTTTCCAAATCAATCGGCAAATAACTTAAACCGACAAGCAGCAACGCGATTACGCTTAACCACGCAGCAACGTGTATCTGTCGAAAACGACAGATAATATTTTCAGG
>CAIKYI010000392.1 GCA_903831545.1 uncultured Methylobacter sp.
CCCATTCGTGATTAAATGCTTGAGCATGAGTTCAATTTTCTGAAAGTTCAGCAAATTTCTGCCAATTTTCCGGAAAACTTCGTCCCGTATTTTAATAAGATCTAGTTCTGATTCCATAACACGTAATTTTTTCTTAAGCTTTCAGGTATTTGAGTTAGATGCAGACCCTATAAGTTATACGCCTACCGCCTTGGTCAATACTTCCCATATGATTTCGAAAGGATGTGCCATTATCCCCCAAGGCCCATTTAGTCTGCTGCCAGGGCTAACTTCATGAAGATAAAAACCTGACCCAGAAAATCGGTCATCCAATAATGCGTCCTTCCCGTTGTAATACGAGTAAAAGGTTCCACAACGACTAACCGAATAGTCCAGATTGGCAGTGAACCCCAAAGTTGCCACCTGATTTAGTGTGGTGCCAGCATTAGATGGATCAACTTTAATCCCATTATTGCCTTTCAAAACGAGCTTCGCAGGACCATGGAAAACAACATATCGCAATTGAAATGTAAGCCAACTGCTGAGGCTTCCTAACCGCCAATGCCTGGTTATTCTAATTGGACGGTTGGTGTTCTGCACAATACCTGCAAGACAGCGCGGCTGAAGCACCAGTGAAGAGTTGTCCGGAACGTCTAATACCCTTATTTTAAGACCGCTTCCATTAGATACATTATCACAACCCACGGTCACTATTCCTTTAGTATCTGAGCTGATCCTTGTTAGAAAACACATACCAGATGCGATGCTGGTGAGCGGCATAGACCAGTCTATTAAATATTTTGTGCTTTTATGTGCGTTATCCGGGGCGCTTCTTAATAATAGCGCTGGGGAGAACAGAAGCTCCTCCGCTTCATTTAGCTCTATTCGCTGCAAAAAATTATTTGGACTTAGGACCATTAGTTCGCCGGAAGCAGATGGTTGTAGACGAATAGCAAACTTTCGCGTCATTAACGTAGCGAGCGGTGCTAGTGCATAGTAAGCAAACGTTTTGAATCCGATAGGTGTCAGAATAATGCCAAGCAGTAACAAAATGGCAGAAGGCAGGACTGTGAGTGCTTGCCCTAAGGTTTGCTCCTTTGATTCATTGAACTCTTTGAGTTTGGTTAGAAATTGGGCATGCTTAGCATCAACAGTTGATTTGATGGTATGTTGATTAACCTGAAAAGTTGATGCAGCCGTTCTGTAACGTAGGCAAGAATTCCATAACTCCGTTTGCCTAGCCTCAAGTTGCTTAAGTTTAGTAATTGAATCCTTGTGTGCTTGTGATGTGGGCATCCACCATTTTTGCGCATCATTAAGATCATGAACAGATTGCCTTAGAGAATTAATGGTTGATTGATTTTGCAGGTGTTCTTGGCATATCTGCGCACCCCTAGTTACTGCCTCAACATAGCTTAAGATTTGAGCAATGGCCTCAATTTCCACATCTGCTCTATAAATATTAGATTCCTTAACGAGTGTGCAAGTCGGCAAAATACATTGCGTTTGTGCCAGTTGAACGCGTTCAGCTTTCTTCTTAGCGAGCCGATCTATTATTACCTGAACGCTGCTATTTTTATCTTGAGCAGTCTCTTGTGTCTGATTGGCGACATCTATGATAATAGCTTCAGGCTGGAAATTCTCTAAAACTTGCCAAGCATCCTTGACTGATGGCGCTAGCAACAGGGCAATGATAAGCAATAGAAGTAGTCCGAACTTCCTGCCGAGCCACCCGATAGCTTTGAGTATTGTTTTCGACATGGACAGAGACTGTAATAGTTGGGCTTAAAGCAATATTTTAATCATACAGTATTAAAACTTAATTAGCCCAGCGCCACTGAAGTGGAAGTCTCAATTAGGCACGAAAGAGCAATATAGGAGGCCATAAGAAATCGTTGTCATAAGTGCCGACATTACTCCGGCACTCAGCTTGAACGTAAAATTAGACGGGAATTCACTGAGAAAACTGTAAGCAAATTTGACAACAACTAATGAGATAGGGTATAGATAAACTTCCCGCGTCGTTACGCTCCGATAAAATGGCTTCTTTGAACGGTATAGGTGGCCGCATTCCAGCGGTTTGGGTGGCAGCTTTGACTGGAATACACATGAACTAAAACGTTACAGTAAAATCAGACAATGTAGTGCAATTTAATAAAAACCAAGCAAATATGAAATAGCATGCCAACTAAAGAAAAATATTGTTACCGAATACTGAAGTCTTACTCATTACTTGTGGATTTTGACGGACAGCCCGATCGTGAAAATGTTCCTTCGCCATTAGATAAAAATGAAACCTTTGGACAGTGGAAAAAACGAGTTTTAGGTGCCAACATAGATGGTGTGACTGTATACGGACCCATAGAAGTGAATGATCGAACAAGAATTAATACATTACAGAGCAATTTTAATGCTGAACACATAGGGAATATTTTTAAATTCCAAGACAAAGTCAAAAATAAACAGAATAAAATTGCTGTTTCTACAGCTATTGAAAGTACAGAAAAAAAATATTCTACAGTTTCAAAGGATACCTTAGAAGATTTGATAAGTGGTTATGGAGGAATCCTTGAGCCATCTGTAAAAGAGTTTTTCGATAGATATTTGGAAAAAACTGAAGATGGGATTGATGCTGAAGAACTTATAGGTCAATTGCTGAAGTCTTACAATGATCTTATTCGCCAATATCGTGAACGAAGAAATTAAAAATATTTTTCATGGACTTACCATTATTCTCGGTTAGTTGGATGGCATCAGACAACCATTTTTGGTTGGTTTAATTTAAGACATCAACCGCTTCACAGCTTACTGCTGGTTTTTCTGGTCACGGCAGTCATATCGAGCGGCAGTTTGTATATCGGTGTGACCCACTAACTGCCGGGTTGTGTTAATGTCTACACCAGCGTCAAGTAACTTTGTAACAAACGTTCGTCGCAGATCATGGGGTCTTACTTGCTCTATCTTGGCCTGTTCTGAACCAGACGACTTTCGGTATTCAGATAGGCGGTGCGCTGTTTATCACCTTTTCCCGCCTGAATGTTGAGCACGCCGGTTCTAGTGTTGTAATCACCAATGGTTATGGCTATGGCTTCAGAGCGCCGGATACTGGTGACTAACATTAAGACAATAACGGCATAGTCCCGTTTACCAATGATGGATTGATCCAGTTTGCAACTGCGGTGCAACTTCGCGAGTTCACATTTGTTCAGGCTCCGTCAACTGGGTAGACGCTGACTGCGCACGGCGGTTATGCCATTGAGCGGCAGCATTTGTTCGGCGGTAATCAGTTTCAGATTGAAGCAAGCCTTCATAACGCCACGGACTGCGGATAGAGCTAGATTGATGGTATTGGCACTTTTACCTTCCTGTTTGAGCGTGTTTCTGATTTATGTCAATGTTGGTATCCGATGAAGTTCCAGTGGAAATACAAGATTGACTTTACATTTCATAAAAGATTCAATACAGCATAGCAGTTTTTAATATTCCAAGATGCCCTATATCCCTTAAGTAGCGAGCCTCTTTTAATCCTTTATTGACACGATCAACACTTTTTTCCTGTGTTCCATATATTGTTTTTGCCATTTCAGTTTGTTTTATACCCTTTAATTCAGCATCCAGCATGCGTAAATAATTTTGATAGTTTTCAGGCCGGTATCTGCTTTTTACGTGAACAATTTCTTTAGATTGCAAAGAATCCTGCATTTCTTTTAAGTAAATTTTAGTCTTTTTTAGTTGTTCGTCCAAAGATAGTTTTATTGAGAATACGACAACTACCTCGTCAGTATCAGATATTTTGCATTTAAAAACCTCCTTCCTATCAAACGAGTAAAGATGAGGATAAGTGTAATCAATTGTAAACTCTGGAGGAATATTGCATTTAGGGTTCAGTTTTAGAGATAATTGCTTAACGGGGAATTTAGCAATAATTTCTCTTTTTTCTTTA
>CAIKYI010000393.1 GCA_903831545.1 uncultured Methylobacter sp.
GACACTGCTTTGGCCTCCATGGGGATTTATATTTTTAATTCTGGTTTTTTATTTGAACAATTACTTAAAGATGCTGATACAAAAGGCTCTAGCCGTGATTTCGGTAAAGATATTATTCCGGCAGTTATCGATAAATATATTGTCAATGCCTATCCCTTTCTGGATTTACAAAGCGGAGAGCAAAGCTACTGGCGCGACGTAGGTACTATCGACGCGTATTGGTCAGCAAATATGGAGTTAATTGGTGTAAAGCCGGATTTAAATTTGTATGATAAAACCTGGCCAATATGGACTTATCAGGAACAAACACCACCAGCCAAATTTGTATTTGATAGTGACAAAAGACGGGGACAGGCTGTTGATTCGATGGTATCAGGCGGCTGTATAATTTCTGGCGCAAAAGTCAGACATTCCCTATTATTCTCAAATGTCCGCGTCAATTCATACACAACCATACAGGACACTATCGTATTACCTGATGTAAATATTGGTCGTCACTGCCATATTACCAAAGCCATTCTCGAAAAAGGTTGCGAAGTGCCTGAAGGCACAGTTATAGGCGAAAACAGGGCGGATGATGAAAAAAGATTTCACGTCAGTCGTGATGGAGTCGTTTTTGTAACACCTGATATGCTTGGACAAAAAAGGCACTTTGTGAGATAAAACGCTTAATATCCAGGAAGTAAATGTTTACGGTGGAATAAATACATTATGTCAGAAAAAAATAAACTAAAACTCGTATTATGTTGGCACATGCACCAACCTGAATACAGAGATTTGCAGACTTCTGAATTTAAACTGCCGTGGACCTACCTGCATGTCATCAAAGATTATGTAGACATGGTTGCCCATTTGGAAGCAGTACCAGAAGCCAGAGCCGTAGTTAACTTTGCCCCCATACTCCTGGAACAGATTGAGGAATATGCCAGACAAATCAATGGTTACTTACAAGCCAGCACTGCGATTACCGATCCTTTATTGTCCACCTTGATTAATCCCAGCATTCCTGCAGATTCAGAGCAACGCATGAAATTGGTTAAAGATTGCATGCGAGCTAACAGAGAAATGCAAATTAACCGTTATCCGGCTTTCCAAAAATTAAGTGAAATGGCTGATTGGCTTGAACATCATTACGATTGTTTAAATTACGTCAACTCTCAATTTATCAGCGACATTCTGGTTTGGTATCATCTGGTCTGGATGGGCGAAACAATTAAATTAACTGATACCCGAATAAAAAGGCTCATCGAGAAAGGAGCTGATTATACTTTTCATGACAGAATTGAACTTTTGGAAGTAATTGCCGAACACTTAACCAGTGTTATTTGTCGCTACAAAGAATTAGCCATAAAAGGTCAGATTGAACTTTCCGTGACACCTTACGCTCACCCCATTATGCCTCTGTTACTTGACTTCCAGTCTACTCACGAGGCCATGCCAGACGCTCCATTGCCTGATATGGCGACATATCCGGGAGGAGCCGCCCGGGTAAACTGGCATCTTGATAAAGGCGTACAGACCTTTGAACATTTTTTTGGTTTCAAACCTAAAGGCTGCTGGCCGGCAGAAGGCAGTATTTGTGATAAATCCCTAAAAGTACTTGGTGATTTTGGTTTTGAATGGGCGGCAAGTGGCGGCTCAGTTCTCCATAACAGTTTAAATGTGTCTGGAAATTCCACACAAACCGGCATTCACCATCCTTTTAAACTTGAACAAACGAACATACCCTGTTTTTTTCGTGACGATGGACTATCGGATCTAATCGGCTTTGAGTATTCTAAATGGCATGCCGATGATGCAGTTGCCGATCTGATTCAGCACCTGGAAAATATTGCTGCCCATGAACACGGTGACAAAGTAGTTTCAATCATCATGGATGGCGAAAATGCCTGGGAATACTTCCCGGCCAATGGATACCACTTTCTTAGCGCCTTGTATAAACAACTTGCAATACATCCAAGCATTGAATTAACTACTTTTTCGGAATGTTTACATGATAAAGTTGAAGTTATGCCACTGAAAAAAATTATCGCGGGTAGCTGGGTTTATGGTACTTTTTCAACCTGGATAGGCGATCCCGACAAAAATCGGGGCTGGGATATGCTTGGCGAAGCCAAATTAGCCTTCGATCAGGTAATTGCAACCGGCAGATTAACGGACAAACAAGTCCACCAGGCTGAGCTTCAGCTGGCTGTTTGCGAAGGTTCTGACTGGTTTTGGTGGTTTGGCGATTATAATCCGGGAGAAGCAGTCAGTAACTTCGAAAAACAATTCAGGCTTAATTTAGCAAATTTATATAAACTACTGGATCAAAAGCCGCCCAATTATCTGGCAATATCATTTACATTGGGCTCAGGGGCACCGGCGATGGGAGGCGCAATGCGACCCGGCGTTGAGTTTGCCTGATATTATGCGGTTGTAAGGACTGACCATGTACCCGACCATTGGCAACCGCAAAGGATTGCCTGCTGAGTTTAGTACAATATGAATTGAAAACTTAACCAAGAGATCAAGACGGGTGAACGACATCTTAAATAAACGCCGCGCTGGTGTTCTGTTACACATTACCTCTCTACCAGGCTCAGGTAACCAAGGTGATTTGGGGCAGGATGCTTATAATTTTGTCAATTTTTTACATGATTCCGGAGCCAGTGTTTGGCAAACACTGCCCTTAGGAATGACTCATGCTGATGGCTCACCTTATCAATGCTTATCGGCTCATGCCGGCAATCCATCATTAATTGATATTAACGGATTAGTTAAACTGGGTTGGTTACAATTATCTGAACATTGCGATTCATGCCAAGGCGTTCCTGCGTTCAATAAAAGTTGCCTGGTAGAAAAGGCATATCAAGGCTTTTTAGCGCGTGCCGAACGTAAGGATTGGGATGACTTTGCACTTTTCTGCCAGGAAAAAGCATTTTGGCTTGATGATTTTGC
>CAIKYI010000394.1 GCA_903831545.1 uncultured Methylobacter sp.
ACTCTATTTCCGGATCGGGAATCGGCAATTTATGCACATCCGCAGCCGTTCTGACCGGATTGCTAAATTTGGGACCTTCGCCTTCGGTAAAATAAAGCCCCAAGCCCATGGCATCGGGTATGGTTAAAATATCCGAAAACAAAATCGCCGCATCAAAATCGAAGCGTCGTAACGGCTGTAAAGTGACTTCGCACGCCAACTCAGGATTGGTGCATAGCTGTAAAAAACTGCCGGCCTGCTCCCTGACTTGTCTGTATTCCGGCAAATAACGTCCGGCCTGACGCATCATCCAGATTGGAGTGTAATCAACGGGTTGCTTTAACAGCGCTCTGATAAATGTGTCGTTTTTTAATACAGTCATGGGCTTTAAGATTCAAGGTGAAAGGCATAAGGTGAAAACTGACTTTCACCTTACACTTTGTTTTCTTACCATTGCATTATGAAATTCAGGTGGCAAGGATTGTCTGGCTTTACTGGCGGTGATCGCATCAGGGTAGGAACCATATTCCAAAACAAATTTTTCCTGACCGTTGGCCAAACTTTTAACGGTTCTAATACCGGCGCTCATCGTCGGATATTTTTTAAGCATGCCATTAACCGATGCCTGCTTTGATAACACCATTAGCTGTAAAGTAAAATTATTCGCCGATACAGGGACTGACTCTAATGGCTTAACCACTGCTTTTACTTCAGCCTGTTTGGGTTTTTCCCGGACAGCCAAAGCCGGTTCAGGCATTTTCTGTTGAGCAGCTTTAGTGTCATTGTTGCCTGGCTTCTGAGCCGGTGGAACTGCTTTCACTGGCTCGGCTTGCGCCTTAGTCTCCAACACCGGAGCGGCTTGCTCCTCGACTATTTTGGCTAAACTTAACTCTTCAGTCTGTTTGGGGTTTTCGGCTGGCGTCTCCGGCAATGAAGGGGGCAATAACGGAGCGGGCTCGACCGGGGGAAGCGTGAGTGCAATCTGCGCTTCCGGCTTGGGTGGTGCAATCGCTACAACCTGGATTGGCTGTTCAACAGCCACAGGCGCCAGCAAATTTTTATGCCCCATCTGTAACCAGGGCTGCCATTGAACGCCAATGGCCAGAGCTATCCCGGCCGCCGCAAGCACGGCAAAGGACCATTTCAAAGCCCCTCCACGCTTGCGGCCAGGCATTTTGGATAACTCGGTAATAATTCTTCCCGGAACGCCGTGTGTTTCGCGGTAGATATGCGCAATCATGTTTTCGCTGATAGCTTTAAACGATAAATTTAAAGCCGGTTTGGTTGACAGATGCTGTAAAAAATCACCGCACTGCTTTTCTGACAAGGTCGGTATTTCAACGATATGGCAATCATCAACGGTCTTGTCCGAGCCACGTTTAACTTGCAACTCGTCATGCGTCAAAGCAAATATGACCCTCAAAACAGGATTAGCATCGGCATATTGCATAATTGCCGCGATCAGACCGGGAACCAACTCACCGGCATTATCAATAATCAGTACCACCTGTTTACGCAGGGCTTCATACTGGCTTAAAGCAAGCCCTAAAGAAGACACTGACTGCCCGGCAAGCGAGCGCCCCAGTTGCTCTTGCAGGGCTTCAAAACTCATATTGGCATTGCCCTGCATCAGGCAATAGCGGAATGCGTCAGCGTTACGTTCCTGCAAAAGATTAAGCAAGGTCGTTTTGCCTATCCCTTTTGGACCACACACAATCAGCCCCTGAGTCAGGTTTGACAGCAAATGAACCAATAAATCAAGCTTCTGGGTTCGCTCCCGGCTTATCAAGGCGTGAACGGTGGTATCCGCCTGGGCCGTGTTTATGTTCTCACGGGGCAGCAGCTGTTTTACTTGATAAGTAAAAGTATCATCTTCTACCATAGGTTTTAAGTGTCATCTTTAATAAGTCCAGTGCTACGTCGACGGGCAAAGTCGCCAAACCGATTTCTTTTAACAAAATCAGTCTGATCTGACCGTCAACATTCTTTTTATCTACAGCCATCAATTCCAAAAATCGGTCGGTATCCAGACTTTCCGGTGGCGTTACCGGAAGTCCGGCTTTTTTAAACAGTGAAATAATTCTCTCAACCTTGGCATCCGTATCCAGCAAACCTAATCTTCTGGAAAGATCGGCTGCCTGGCAAGTGCCAATCGCTACCGCTTCACCGTGAAGATAAGTGCCGTAGCCGGAACCGGTTTCTATTGCATGGCCAAAGGTATGGCCCAGATTTAACGTAGCGCGAATACCTGTTTCGGTTTCATCTTCGGCGACAATTTCGGCTTTATTGAGGCATGATTTTTCAATGGCATAAGCCAAAGCTGTTTTATCTCTGGCCAATAAGGCATCAATATTGTTTTCCAGCCATTCAAAAAATTCCAAATCCCGGATTAAACCGTATTTGATAACTTCGGCCAGACCCGCAGCTAATTGGCGATCATCCAGCGTATCCAGCACGTCGGCATCGGCGATGACGCATTGAGGCTGGTAAAAAGCGCCAATCATGTTTTTGCCCAGCGGATGATTAACGCCGGTTTTGCCGCCTACCGAAGAATCGACCTGTGCCAGCAAGGTTGTAGGAATTTGCAAAAAAGCTATGCCCCGCTGATAGCAGGCAGCCGCAAAACCGCCCATGTCGCCAATCACCCCACCGCCTAAAGCGATCAGGGTGGAATTACGACTAAATCTGCAGGCCAGCAGCTTGTCAAAAATGTGCGTGACAAACTCTAAAGTCTTGTATTGCTCGCCATCCGGCAGGATTACGGTTTCGACGCTATAGCCCTGCAAGTTTTTTAAAACCGCAGCCAAGTACAGGGGCGCAATGGTTTCATTAGTCACCACCACAACCTGTTTGGCTTTAATATGCTTGGTTAATAGTTCAGGCTGGTTTAATAAGCCAGCACCTATGTAGATTGGGTAACTGCGGTTACCTAATTCAACCAGTAGTTCTTTCATAATTATTTAAGATTGTGGGTCGGGTTAGCGCCAGCGTAACCCGACATTTACTGTTTCGTTGTCCTACCCACCTCGTTTCTACGCGCCGCGTGGGAA
>CAIKYI010000395.1 GCA_903831545.1 uncultured Methylobacter sp.
CATTGACTGCGCTTCGCCCAAACTAACCCGCTCGGATTCCACTTATAAATCGGGGAATTCTGTTCAAACAAACGGAGCCACTTCTGACCTTGAATCAAGCTGATGTAAGCGATAAACAAGCACAGGGTCAGGCGACTTACCGTGGTCTGTTTGACTTGTGTGGCAAGGTCGTCGTTGCCGCTGGTGGCGCCGGGATTTAAGGTCAACACTTTTACGCGGGCCTTGCTAAATCGGGAACGCATGTTGCTGTTTTTGACATACTGGCCGAGAAGGCACAAGAATCCGTACACGCTTGCCATGCATAAGCGGCCGGGACGAAGAGTTTAAACGCGCTATGAAGCCCGTATCCGATTAGGGCTATGGCCAACGCACCAGAAATGATCGGTGCCTTGCTCTACTTGGCGTCGGATGCGTCGAGTTATGTTACGGAACAAAATATTATTGACGATGGTAGTTTGGATTGTTGGCAATCCAGTTAATTAAAACATTCTGTATATGTTGGTTGAAAAAATGAAAAATCCAATCCTAAGTCATATCTCATCACTTTTATGCATTAAATGCAGCTCAAACGAATGGAAGGTTGACGCAGAAGGGCTGGTTTGTAAGTCTTGTGGTCATCTTTACCCCATTATGGACAATGGCAAAATGGTTACTGCAGATTATTTTATCCAAGAACAGAACTGGGAGACGGTCAGCGATGGATTTGATCTTTTCAAGGGCAATGAAAAACCCATCACGGTAGATAAGTTAGGTGGGCCGCGCATCAAAGATCTCCGGAAAAATCTTGGGATAACGGGCATCGCAATAAATCTTGGTTCAGGTCAGGATAATTATGACGGTTTTATAAATATGGATCTTGGTGTATATAACCCCGTTCACGTAATCGCAGATCTTAAAAAAATTCCTTTAATTGATAGCTCTGTCGAATTGGTTGTATCAAATAGTGTACTTGAGCATATTTATGATTACAACGCAGTATTCGATGAAGTTTTCAGGATATTAAAAAAGGGAGGGTATTTCTATTTGTGTGTCCCAAATGCCTGCTTGAGGCATCACAAATATGACTATCACAGATGGACTACCCCCGGATTGCACAAGCTATTTGATGCCCGGTTTGAAATAACTGACAGTGGTGCTTGTCGTGGAATTGCTTATGCGTTAATAATTTATGTTGAAGCATTGCTGGCCTACAAGATTAAAAACAAAAACATGCTTACAATAAGTAGGTGGTTATGGCGCTTGATAAGCCGCCCGCTATTTTGGATGCGTGAGGAAACAAATGAAGAATATCAGGCGATGTCTCAAACAATTTATGTATTGGGAAAAAAGTTATGAAGTTTGATGACGATTACACCAAATATTGGTCATCTGCAGTCAACAAATCTGTGGACGGGACGATTATTGCCGGTGTAAATGAGGCCAAACATTTTCTACAGTACTTAGATATAAAAAGTGATGACCTCGCGTTGGACTTAGGGTGTAGTTTTGGCCGTATGCATGAGGCGCTGGCAGTTTATTCTGACCAGATATTTGGAATCGATCCAGATGCATATGCCGTAGAAAAAGCTTGCGTGCAACCCTACAAAGAAGTGCGTCAAGGTGCCGCTGAACATACCGGGTTTGATAATGCCTTTTTTGATATAGTGTTTTGCTGGGCAGTGTTCGATGTTGTCGATCATAAAAAAGGCCTAACTGAAATCAACCGCATCTTAAAAAATGGTGGAAAGTTGCTACTCACAGGGAAGAATAATAATTATCTACTAGACGACAGCTTAGCCTATAAAGCTGAAAAAAATGCTTTTCTTAAAGCGTTCCCAAATAAATTTACGGACCTGTGTGCTGTTCTAGGTAATTTTCAGCATCTTGGATTCAAGCTCGACAAACTGTTCATTTTTCCTCGACGCGGCGATTTTGGTTTACTTAGATTTATCG
>CAIKYI010000396.1 GCA_903831545.1 uncultured Methylobacter sp.
ACTTGGTAATCTTAAAGTTAATTCTAATAAATAAGCCACTCCTTCTTACTGTTAATCATTAGGTCGGCGGGTCGAGCCCGTCCGGGGGAGCCCAATCAGAGAAAGCCTAACATGCGAATGTAGGGCTTTTTTTATGTCTTAAAGAAAATTAGAAATGAATAAAGCCCAGATACAATGTCTTGCGGTGTTCGCCGTATTTGCCATCATAGGTTTCGGTCCGATTTCACCGGGCTGTCTGATCGGCATGTATGTCATCATCAAGAGACCCAACTGGTTTTCAAAGTTGGTTGATGATCTTTACGGCAATCCCATGCACCAGAACCTGATCGCTTCAAACAACGTGCGGATCAAAGCCTTCCTGTGCCTGTTGACATTATTCATTATTGATATAGCACCGGTACCGGTCACTCCGGTTGTTGCCGTTGTGATTATTTTGAGCAGACCGCAATGGTTCTTTTGCGTCGTCAAAGGTGTTTACAGTGAAAGGGTATAGAGCCTGCTGTTAGTTGCTATCTTTATGTCGCGAGTTGCTGTGGAGCCCTAACACCACTCTTGAAATGAAAGAGAGATCGGTGACAGTAACCTTATAATTTATTGAAGACAATTGACGTTTCGTCTGTCAGAATCTAACCTATTGACACTAAATAAATTTATTAAAAAACTGACGATTTTATCCCATGAAGTTACAGCATGTTGATTTACACAATGCCATTACCGTATTAAGTTGCTCTCTGGATCTTGTAGGCGTTGATGAAGTGCGGCATGGCAAGCGAGTTGCGGTTATGGCCAGGAGTATTGCCCAGCACCTAAACTGGCCTGAGCCTGAGTCCCTGTCCATTCTTTACGCCGGCATGTTGCATGATTGTGGTGTTTCCAGAATTCATGAACACCGCCAACTCACAGAAACACTGGAATGGGACGGTGCGGAGGAGCATTGCATCCGTGGTGCTGATTATTTGTCGGCTTGCCCTCCGGTGGCCCATCTGGCCGCCGAAATCCGCTACCATCATACCCGCTGGGAAAAGCTGTTGACGTTGCCTATTGATTATCACCTGAGTTTGCGCGCTAATTTATTGTTTTTAGCAGATCGTATTGACGTACTTCAAGTACCTTTCCTTACTAGTGATTACATCTTAATTGAGTATCCAGCGATTATTGCCCGGATCAAAACACTATCCGGAGTATTGTTTGCGCCCGAGTTGGTGGATGCCTTTGCCGAAATCGCCAATGTTGAATCATTTTGGCTGGCAATGGAACCCGACTATCTGGATGAAGATTTACGTCATATCGGCAGCCATATTACAACAATGCTACTCGATATGCCTGCACTCAAAGAACTGGCCCGACTGTTTTCAAGAGTGGTAGATGCCAAATCACCTTATACCGATGAACATTCGCAGCGGGTTGCCCATGTTGCTCGGCAATTGGCCATTGAGTTTGGCATTAACGGTTATGAACTGGAGCAGGTCGAGATAGCAGGGCTGTTGCACGACATTGGGAAATTACGGGTATCGGAAGCCATTATCGACAAACCGGGCAGCCTGACAGCAGATGAACGCGCTACCATGCACCGCCATAGCTACGACACCTTCCGTATTCTGCAGCGCGTGTTTGAAGATTCAAAAATTCCGATATGGGCAGGATTTCACCATGAGACTTTGTGCGGCGATGGCTATCCGTTTAAAACCGAAAACAAAGGACTGGATCTGGTATGCCGTATTATAGCCGTTGCCGACATTTTTCAGGCATTAGCACAAGAAAGACCGTATCGTCATAAAATGAGCCTTGAATTTATTCTCGACAATTTACAGTCGCGCGTTTTAACCGGTCATCTTGATGCATTAGTGGTTGATAAACTGGTTAGTCATGCTGAACTTTATTACAAGCTTGCTGTGGCTTGATATACTGCCATTTGGGCATGAGACGATAAAAATATATTTGAAATCAAAATTGCCATAAATCCAATAGTGCTTTTTCAGAGTAGGATTATAGAATAAATTTATAACCTTGCTTGTAACTTTAGCCTTCATCTATGATGCCTTCAAACATTATTTTTTCGATACTTATTTTCTTAGGCTGGATAGCTTCCGCAGTTGCGGATTCATCGCTACAAGATGACGTAGTTGATCTGCAACTGCGTTGGCAACACCAATTCCAGTTTGCTGGGTACTATGCCGCAGTCGAAAAAGGCTTTTACAAGGAAGAGGGATTAGAAGTTAGGTTACATGAAGGTGATCCAAGTCATCAAACCGTCGCTGAGGTATTAGCGGGACGCGCCCAATATGCCGAAGGCAATAGTGAGTTTTTTTATCAGCGATTATTGTAATGGTCAACTAAAACCGGACAATTTCTTAAGCAGTCTTCTTATAGAATTCCCGCTCAAATTCCAGCGGGGATTGATAGTTCAGTTTTGAGTGTATACGCTATACCATTATAGAAAGCCAAATAATCAATAATACTCAGCTTTGCCGCCTCTTTTGTCTTGAATTTCTCGTAGTTTAGTTGCTCGTGCTTTAAACT
>CAIKYI010000397.1 GCA_903831545.1 uncultured Methylobacter sp.
ACCGCAATCAGCCCGACACCGGCCGGCGAAGGCAAGACCACTACCACTGTTGGTCTGGGCGACGCAATGAACCGTTTGAGCAAAAAAACAATGATCTGCCTGCGCGAACCTTCCCTGGGCCCTTGCTTTGGCATGAAAGGTGGTGCAGCGGGCGGTGGTTATTCACAGGTTGTGCCTATGGAAGACATCAACCTGCATTTTACTGGTGACTTTCATGCGATCGGTGTGGCTCATAACCTGCTAGCAGCCTTGATCGACAATCATATTAATCATGGCAATGAACTGGACATTGACCCAAGACGCATCCAGTGGAAACGTGTCGTCGATATGAACGACCGCGCATTACGGCACATTGTGGTCGGCATGGGTGGTCCTGCCAATGGCTATATGAGGGAAGATGGTTATGACATTGTAGTCGCATCCGAAGTAATGGCGATTTTATGTCTGGCTACCAGCAGGGCCGATCTAAAAGAGCGTCTTGGACGAATCGTCATCGGCTATAAATCGGACAGGGTTACGCCTGTTTATGCCCGCGACCTCAAGGCTCAAGGCTCGATGGCAGCTTTGTTAAAGGACGCGATAAAACCCAATCTGGTACAAACACTGGAAAACAATATCGCTATTATTCATGGCGGGCCGTTTGCCAATATCGCTCATGGTTGTAACACCGTAACTGCCACCAAAACTGCGCTTAAGCTGGCTGATTATGTAGTGACTGAAGCCGGTTTCGGCGCTGATCTGGGTGCTGAAAAATTCCTTGACATCAAATGTCGCATGGCCGGACTCAAACCGTCTGTGGTAGTTCTTGTTGCCACGGTAAGAGCGCTTAAATTCCATGGCGGGGTGAATAAAGATGAATTAAATCACGAAAATCTGGCCGCGCTGGAACAAGGTTTTGCCAATCTTGAGCGCCATTTTCACAATATTACTCAGCATTACAATCTGCCTTGCGTTGTATGCATCAACCACTTCACTTTTGATACTGAAGCTGAAATTGCCTTGCTCCAGCAAAAATGCAAAGACCTGGGCGCAAGTTGCGTAGTATCAAAGCATTGGGCGGAAGGTGGTACCGGAGCAAAAGAACTCGCCGAAGTTGTCAGCACTATCGCAGACCAACGCGAACCGGGCTTTAACTACGTTTACGATGAAAACCTGAGTCTCTGGCATAAAATAGAAGCCATTGCCACCAAGCTTTATGGCGCAAGCAGCATCACTGCCAATGCCAAAGTAAAGGCTCAATTGGCTATTTGGGATGCCGATTACGGTAAGTTCCCGGTCTGTATTGCCAAAACCCAAATGTCATTTTCAACCAACCCGAATTCAAAAGGAGCGCCTTCGGGTCATGTTGTTGAAATTCGCGATGTTCGCCTGGCAAATGGTGCCGGCTTTATCGTAGCAATTGCAGGTGACATGATGACCATGCCTGGCTTACCTAAAGTCCCCGCTGCCGAAAAAATCGATATTGATAATGACGGAAAAATCACCGGATTGTTTTAATTTTATCAAACGGATCATGTGAGTCATGTTTCGACCTGAATACTCAGCCCCTTCTTTGAAAAAGAAGGGTTAGGGAGATTTTTTAAACTCGCAGTTTATGGACAAGATCATCATTCTTTCTTACTCTCTGTTACAATACTAACCTAATATTTTTAATAACTTACCTTTTCCATGTACAGATATGAAGGCCG
>CAIKYI010000398.1 GCA_903831545.1 uncultured Methylobacter sp.
CTTAACTTCGTTATTATCTGTCTTAAATAAGTAGGTTGTCAGGCGAGATCGGGTGATGAGGTTATCTTGGTGGCTTTATCAGAAAATATAAAGATTCAAAAGGAAAAACAGATGAAAGCACCAATTCATATCGCTGTAACAGGCGCAGCAGGACAAATCAGTTATTCGTTATTGTTTCGTTTGGCAGCAGGCTCGTTGCTGGGTGGTGAGCAGCCAATCGTCTTGCATTTACTCGAAATAACTCCTGCTATGAGTGCGTTACAAGGAATATTAATGGAGTTAAAGGATTGCGCATTCCCTTTGCTGCATCGTGTTGTCGTCACAGACGATCCTAAAGTCGCGTTTAAAAATGTTGATTACGCTTTTTTAGTTGGCGCGCGGCCAAGAGGTCCCGGCATGGAGCGTAAGGATTTATTGGAGGTTAATGCCGCTATCTTTGCGCTTCAAGGCAAAGCCTTGAATGACGTCGCAAACAAAAATGTAAAGGTTTTGGTGACTGGCAACCCGGCTAACACCAACGCCTTGATTGCCTTAAATAATGCGCCTGATTTAAAACCGGAGAATTTTTCAGCAATGACCCGACTTGATCATAATCGAGCCCTGGGTCAATTAGCCGACAAATGTGGAGTTTTGCCTGTCGAGGTAAAAAATATGATTATTTGGGGCAACCATTCGACTACGCAATATCCTGATGTTCATCATGCCAAGATTAAAGGGCAGGATGTATTGTCACTGGTTGATAATGATTGGTATGTTAATGAGTTTATTCCTGTCGTTCAGCAGCGCGGCGCGGAAATTATTAAAGCGAGAGGCCAGTCTAGTGCTGCATCGGCTGCTAATGCAGCAATAGGCCAGATGAAAACCTGGATTTTGGGTACCGATCCGGGGGATTGGGTCAGCATGGGCGTGGTTTCAGATGGTCAATATGGTATTGAATCAGGACTGGTTTACTCTTTCCCGGTAACTGTGGTTGATGGCGAGGTTACTATTGTAAATGGCCTTGAGATTAATGAGTTCAGCCGGCAAAGAATGCAGCTTACTGAGACTGAATTAAAAGAAGAAAGAGATGCGGTTAAGCATCTTTTTCTATAAAAGACATAAAGAGGAAGGTTCAGGAATTTCTAAGTCTGAGTGAGTTTATAAAATTGACTTAAACGAATACATTCCAAGTCAGTTAAAAAGCTGTGTGGGAAGCTAACGTAGATAAGCAGGGATGCATACAGCTTTAGTCTTTGTTCAATCCTGCGCTTAAGCGTTTTTGTAAACTAGCTTTATTGACAATAGCCCGGTGAGCTGATATTTTGCCTTGCTGGCACTCGACTTGATAGAGTGCTAAATATGGTTGCAGAGGTTGGTGTGGGTAATACGCAGGTTTTAAATGAACGGTCGTTACAGCTACTAAAAACGCTTGTCGAGCGGTATATCAGTGACGGGCAGCCAGTGGGTTCACGGGCTTTATCAAAAGATTCGGATTTGCATTTAAGTCCTGCAACTATTCGTAATGTCATGGCCGATCTGGAAGATCTGGGCTTGGTGCATTCACCGCATACCTCGGCAGGTCGTGTTCCAACAGTCAGTGGTTATCGGTTGTTTGTCGATACGTTGGTTACTGTCAAACCTCTGGAGTCCAAAGATTTAACGTTGCTGCATCAGGGTTTAACAGTATCTGATGGTAGCAGTGATATGATCGAAGTCGCTTCACGACTACTGTCAGAATTAACGCAGATGGCAGGCGTAGTTACCTTGCCAAAAAGAGAATTGGTGTGTTTGCGGCATATTGAGTTTCTCTCTTTATCCAATAACCGAGTACTGGTCATTTTCGTGACTAATGAGCAGGAAGTTCATAATAAAATAATCCATACCTCCAAAATATTTAGTCCTGCGGAATTGCAACAGGCAGCCAATTATTTAAACTCAACTTATTCAGGTCGCAGTCTTACTTCGGTTCGCAAAGCTGTTTTGAAAGAGTTGCAGGAAGATCAGGAGCGAATGAACAACGGTATGCTTGATGCCGTTAGAATGGCGCAATTGGCCTTCGATCAGGGTAATGACAAAGACGATTATGTGCTGACTGGCGAAACCAATCTGATGGGTTTTTCAGAGTTGTCGAATATGGATCGTCTAAAGAATTTATTTGAAGCCTTTAGTCAAAAACAAGGCGTGATACATTTGCTTGATCAATGTATGAAAGCCGAAGGTGTTCAAATCTTCATCGGTGAAGAATCGGGCTATCGGGCTTTTGATCATTGTAGCCTGGTAACTTCATCTTACTCGGTCAGCGATGAAGTAGTCGGGGTGCTTGGCGTTATTGGGCCTACCCGCATGGCCTACGAGAAAATCATCCCTTTTGTTGATGTGACGGCTAAATTGTTGGGTGCCGCCTTGAATCCAAAAGCAACGACCCCACTATAAATAATATGTTGTTTTGTGTCATGGTGCACAAATTTAATTTTAAATGTTTAGGAGCTATAAATAATGAGTACTGATCAGGAACAGCCTGAATCTCAGGTTAACGCTGAAAACGAGACGGTTTTAGAACCATCTCATACCGAATTGGTAGAGCACGAATTGACGGTAGATGAGCTACATAAAGCATTGGTTGATGCAGAACAAAAAGCCCATGATAACTGGGACAAAGCAGTTCGCGCCCAGGCAGAGATGGAAAACCTGAAAAGAAGAACTCAAAAAGATCTTGAAGATGCCCATAAATTTGCACTAACCAATTTTTCCAAAGAAATGTTATCTGTGCTTGATAGTTTGGTATTGGGTTTGCAGGCTGCAACTGGCGATAGCGATGATGTGAAAAAATTTCGTGAAGGTAGTGAATTAACAATTAAACAGTTTGAAGCGGTCTTTGCCAAATTCAAAATTGATACCATTGATCCTATCGGTCAGCCTTTTAATGCCGAGCAGCATCAGGCTATGGCCATGCAAGTCGTAGAAGGTGCCGTGCCGAATACGGTGGTTAATGTTTTTCAAAAAGGCTATGTATTGAACGGACGCTTGCTCCGTCCAGCGATGGTTTTGGTTGCCAAGGCAGCCGAAAA
>CAIKYI010000399.1 GCA_903831545.1 uncultured Methylobacter sp.
AGTGCATCCTTATCGCGAGTTTGGGAAGCCGGTAAAATATAAAGTTGATTGCAGTTTTTGTCGCGGATTAATGCCTGATTAAGCGTTGCTTCACCATTAATAACATTAACAAAATCATAAACGACGCGCCGCTCGCAGCCCATAATAAGATCCAGATTGCGCAAGCCCACGTCAAAATCAATGACCGCTGTTTTATGACCTTTTTTTGCAAGCCCCATGGCTATGGCTGCGCTAGTGGTAGTTTTACCAACGCCACCTTTGCCAGATGTTACGACTATAATTCGTGCCACACACAACCTCTCAAGAATGATTTAAATTAAATGTCTTTAATAACTAAAGTATGATTTTGTAGATAGATTTGAACAGGTTGATGAAGAACTGTACCGTTTAAATCTTCGCTTATTTTGTAATTTCCGGCAATCGAAATAAGCTCGGCCTGTAAGTCTGAACAAAAAATACGCGCCTCTGTGTTGCCTTGAACACCGGCCAGAGCCCGACCTCTTAACGAACCGTAAACATGAATGTTACCTTCTGCCATAATTTCAGCGCCGGCACTCACCTGAGCTAAAATAACCAAATCGCCTGCTGCATAAATTCGTTGTCCAGACCTGACGGGGTGGGTGATCATGGTGGTAACGGGTGTTTCACGTTCTTCCCGGATTGGCGCCGGTTCAGGTGGTGCGGGCTGGGGCACTTGCAGGTTTTGTGCCGGAACAACTGCTGTAACATGATGACTTGTATGTACGGGGACTCCAAGTTTCAACGCCTGTTGATTTTGTTGATTGGTTCCGCTACGTATCCCGATTGGCAATAAACCAAGTTTGCGGATCATGTTAATGAATGCGGTAACATCAATGTCGAGGTCGTTTTTATTCAGTTCCTGCAAGTCGAGAACCAGTGGGGAGTTTTTGAAAAACTCGGGAGCCAGGTGAATTTTATCCTGTAACTGTTGCTCGATGGCAATGACGTCGTCACTGACCAAAACCAAAACAGGCACGGAAAAGGTGCTGCTTTTAAATTCAAGTATTGGCGAGTGCTTAGCGTTCTTTTGAGAGTCTATGGACATCCGTTAAATCTGGTTAGCCAGGAATGAAGCTGATTCTAACATTGCTGATAAAAAAAATCATGTTTACAGTGTATTTTGGTGTGGCTTTGTGGCTGGTTTAAAAGTAAATTTTTAGCATTTGATAATGTTCGGTTGTTTTTATTTGACAATCGCCGGTCTGGCGTTGACTGTGAATAAGGCGTTAAAAACATTCAAATATATCAAAACCATTTGTTTTATATGGTGTTTGTGGTGCTGGTGATGCGCTTTAGGCTTGCAATCCATGTCATTATACTTTAACTTAGCTACACATCCGTAAAGGCTAGGGGTGCTTTCTTGTTTCTGATAACTATATTGGAAACAGGGGGCTGAGAAAAACCCTTTGAACCTGACCCCGGTTAATACCGGCGTAGGAAAGCCGTGACTTCCCTGCGCCCTGTTGTTTTGTTGTTGGAGATAAACATGAGCGCTGTCCTTAAAGAAATTACATCGACTGAATCCAGTAATGTAAAAATTGATTCTTACCCCGCATCAGAAAAAATATATGTTCAGGGCAGTCGGCCTGACATACAAGTTCCAATGCGTAAAATCACCTTATCCGATACCCCTTTGCATTTTGGCTCAGCAGAAGGCGCAGAAAAAAATCCGCCGCTTTTTGTTTATGACACCTCGGGTGTTTATACCGACCCTAATGTTGAAGTTGACTTAAAAAAAGGGCTTAGTGCTATTCGTTCAGGTTGGATAGCCGAGCGTAACGATACAGAAGAGTTGCCCGGTCCCAGTTCTGAATTTGGTCGTCAGCGTCTTGAGGATCCAGCTACCGCTGAGTTGCGTTTTGAGCATATCCGTAAACCACGTAAAGCTATAGCCGGAAAAAACGTCTCGCAAATGCACTATGCAAGACAGGGCATCATCACGCCAGAGATGGAATACATCGCCATACGTGAAAACCAAAAAATGGAAGAAATGCGTCATTTGTGGAAGGACCAGCATCCTGGCGATTCTTTCGGCGCATCCATTCCAGAAACCATTACCCCAGAGTTTGTTCGTGATGAAGTGGCTAGAGGTCGCGCGATTATTCCTTGTAATATCAATCATCCGGAACTG
>CAIKYI010000400.1 GCA_903831545.1 uncultured Methylobacter sp.
CAGCTCCAGCGCATCTTCCATAGCCCGATCAATTTCCACATTAAACCAACTGTCGATACCCTGATGTAAAAACTGCATCGAAAAATAAAACACAATGGCAGCGGGTGCCAAAGCCAACAACACAAACAGCGACACCATCCTCGTCGTTAACTTAGAACCTGCCTCGCGTTTTTTTAGCTGACGCGCCAAGGAATATATATTTGCGCCAACCAAACCCAGCAATACCACCGAACCCAACGCATTCACCAACAGTAGCCAAGAATACATCGCGCTTAATTCTGAGGATTCCTGCGTAGCAGAACTCATCAACTGCAACAGCAGCAGAATAGAGCCAAACAGAATCAATATAGACAAACTGACAGGCGGTTTTATTTTGTTAAAGGCCATAATGTCCAATCGCTGGATAAATACCATTGCGGATTAGTATAAGCTACAGGACGTAGCGGTAATGGCAGCGCATCACGATCCAAGGTCACTTTGATGCCGACTGAGTAGCGTTTTCCCGGCACATAATTTATTTTATCCAGCACATGAATGTTTCGTAACCTTGACATTAAGTTCAGCGCCGCCGACAAGGTAGAAAAATTATAGAGTTCACCGCCATTCTCATCCCTAACCCGATACATATTCAGCAAGGCATGGTACTGAATACGGTAACGGATACCGGTATTGAGCAGGATTTTATCCAGGAAATAGTCGCGATGCAGAAAGGTCTTGATATGAATATCCCAGAACAGGGGAACACCGTTTTGCAATGCCTCCTTGGCACGAGGACTAAGCCGATAATCAATATCCGCAGACAAGATATAGCCATCGCCCTGCAAGGTCATTTCGGCATTTTCAAGCGTAATACCAAACCCTTGGTCATTCAGGACAGGTGACTCACCATTGTTCAGGACTGCTGTTTCGGCCAAGTTCAACACAAGCTTGTCGGCATGACCCAATACAGGTAACAGGCAGAATAAAACGCTAAACAAAGCAGTAGACCAACAAAATAGTTTTAACAAAATAGAAATCTTATTTTAGTAATAAACAACACCACATGAACCTACCCTATAAACCACAAAGCAAAAGCATAAAACTTGCTGACTCAGTGACTCAAAGGGACTCGCCCAAAGACCCACCACAATATTCCGGGCATGACTCACTCGGACCGCTTACCAATCTTCGCATAATAAAAGCCGTCCATAGTCGCCTCTCCGGTAATAATCTGGCGTCCACAGACGCCGGCAACCCCCCACTCTGGCGCGCTCTCCATGGCGTCTGGGAACAAGGGCAATTCGATAGCATCCGGGTTTAAGGTCAAAAATGCCTGAATCTGCTGTTCATTTTCCTGCTTTAAAATCGAACAGGTTGCATAAAGCATGACTCCGCCTGACGCCAAAAGCGGCCAAACAGCTTGTAGAATGGTTTTTTGCAAAGCCTGCAACTGAGCAATATCTTCGGCACGGCGCAATACTTTAATATCGGGATGACGGCGAATAACGCCCAAAGCTGAACACGGAGCATCCAGTAAAATCCGGTCAAAAAGTTTTCCGTCCCACCAAGCAGAAGGGGTTGCGGCATCCCCAACGACCAGCTTGGCGGACAATTTCAAGCGCTGCAGATTTTCGCTAACCCTCTGCATACGGGCCGCGTCGATATCAACGGCAACCAATTCTGCCAACTGTGGCTGGCTTTCAAGAATATGCGCAGTTTTACCGCCCGGCGCGGCGCAAACATCCAACACCCGCTGGCCCGGCTGAACAGCCAACAAGGCAGCCGCCAATTGCGCGGCGGCATCCTGAACCGAAGCCAGTCCTTCGGCAAAACCCGGCAACAGATCTACCGGCACCGGTTTTTCGAGCCGAATTGCCGACGGACAAAAACTAACCGCCTCAGCGGCTATCTCTTGTTCGGTTAATAATTGCAAATACTGCTCGCGACTGGTTTTTGCAAGATTAATCCTTAACACCAGCGGCGGTTGCAGGTTATTTTCAAGTAATATTTGTGGCGCTTGGTCAGGCCAGTCCTGTTCTATTTGATTGATTAACAAAGCGGGATGACTGACCGCGGCAGACTGAAACTTTTCGGCTTTATTTTCCAGCCCTTCCTGTTCGCGCAGATAAGTCCGAAGTACTGCATTTAGCAGCGACTTGGCCCATGGTTTTTTACGTGCCGCCAAAACCGTTTCGGATACAGCCGCATGGGGTTTGACCCGCATAAAATTTAACTGATACAAACCCACCAAAGCCAGCGCTTTTACTTCGGCGTCTTTTAAGGGTTTATCCAGTAATTGACTTAAAATAAAATCCAGTCGATGAAATTGTCTGCAAACGCCATAACACAGCGCTTGAATGAAAGCCCGGTCTTTAGTCGCTTCCATGCCTGAAAAAGCCTGATCCAGGGCGGAGGTTAAGGACTGCCCGTCCTGCAAAACCCGCGATAATACCCGAGCCGCAACCAATCGAGTATTCAACCGAGTTTCACCCCATCAACATTATGCGCACTGAGAAATGCCTGAACCGGCATGCGTTTTCCACCGGGCAATTGAATTTCCAGCAGCCTTAAAAAGCCGTTTCCGGTCGCCACATCGAGATGCTTGTCAACGCAGCTAACATAGCCAGGGGCCAAATTTGCTGACGAAGCGCTATTGACCACTTCCGCCGCCCAAATACGCAACACATTACCTTGATAAAGTGTTTGTGCAACCGGCCAGGAATTTAGGCCTCTTATTTTTAACGCCAGCTCCGAAGCAGTTTGCGCCCAGTCTAGTACCGCCTCGCTTTTTTCCAATTTTTCGGCATAAGTTACCAGTGACTCGTCCTGCGGTTCAGAATGAATAGCTCCCGCTTCAAGTTGCGCCAGCACTTTGCTCAAACCGGTCGCGCCCAAAACCGACAATTTGTCATGCAAGTCACTGGCCGTATCCAGAGAATTAATGACATACTCTTCCTTGTGCAGCATATCGCCAGCATCCAGTTTGCGCACTATCTTCATGATGGTCACGCCGGTTTTTTCATCGCCAGCCATCAACGACCGTTGAATCGGCGCAGCGCCCCGCCAGCGGGGTAACAGGGAAGCGTGAACATTTAGACAGCCGAATTTAGGCACATCCAAAACAGCTTGGGTAAGAATCATGCCGTAAGCGACGACCACCATTAAATCTGCATTAAACGAACTGATCTGTTGCAGGTCTTCATCGGTTTTTAAAGTGAGTGGTTGAAACACAGGAATTCCAGCCGATAAAGCCAACTCTTTAACCGGACTGGCCTGCAACTTTCGCCCCCTGCCCGCCGGACGGTCAGGCTGAGTATAAACGGCACAAACCTCATGCTCCGAGTCCAGCAAAATTTGCAGGCTGGGCACTGCAAACTCGGGCGTTCCGGCAAAAACAATCTTCATCACTTATTTTCCATTTTATGGGCTTTTTCGAGTTTTTTCTTAATCCGTTGCCGTTTTAAGGGTGAAATATAATCAACAAATAACTTCCCGCTTAGATGATCCAGTTCGTGCTGGACGCATACCGCAAGCAACTCTTTGGCGTCAAATTGAAACGGTTCGCCATCCCTGTTAAGCGCTTTAACGATGATATGTTCGGCCCGGTTCACTTTTTCGAAAAAACCGGGCACTGAAAGACAGCCCTCTTCGGACTCTTTCTCGCCGTCTTTTTCAATGATTTCAGGGTTAATCAAGCACAAAGGCGCATCTTTTTCCTCGCTGACATCAATCACCACTACCCGTAAATGCACATTGACCTGCGTAGCCGCCAAGCCGACACCATGCGATTCATACATGGTTTCAAGCATATCATCGACTAATTTCTTGATTTTATCATCGACCGTTTTTACGATTGCCGCCTTTTTACGTAATCGTTCGTCCGGAAACTCGAGAATAGATAGAATACTCAACAAACTCTCCACTATAATAATTGAATGACAAGATTTTAGCTGATTTTTGGAAAATCTGAAAACTCCAGCGCTATTAAGGCTTACAGGCTTTGACTGATCCAGAGAGTTGCATAGCTATACAATAAAGTAAATCAAGATTTTACAATCTGACCCTGTATGTTTTATTCCCAGATCAACGACGTGTAAAATCAGACTCAGCGTTGACTTTATAAATTAAAATAAAGGATAAACACAATGAAAGAAAAAATAGACCTTTCGACTCAAGCCTACGTACTTTACCGCCAAATAGAACATTTTTCCCGGGTAACAGCGGTTTCAAAAGATATGGAAACCAGATTGCAACTTATAGTGAAACGGGCGTTTAACAGATATATCCGCAGAAAAAATGCTTGCGAGCACTTTATCGACTATTAATTCAATTTACCATTATTAAAGATAACCACTTACCATTGACTCTGAGTCTCCCAAACAATTGACTCATCTCAACTTCCATAAACCTAAAATACCGGGCTGCTTTTAATCATTGAATTCTTAAATATGTGCAGTAACAGGCATATTTTTTACTATAAAAACGGTAATAATGTAACCACTATAAATTAACGGGAGTTACATGCCATGCTTAAAGCTGAACGTATTTTTTATATTACCAATCAAAGAAACGGCAAGATCGAGTGGTATTTTAAAGCCCGTGAGGGTGATGTTGGGCCTTACAAATCAGCAGAACAAGCACAATCGGTGCTTAAAGAATACATTGCTGAATGCATTGAACAGGGAAATTCCGGCGGACGTAACCCTAAAGACACAAAACCAAGCTTTAATTTTAAAGGTAAATATATCTGGTGTTAATTTGTCACAAGACATTTTGAACACCGTTTGCCTGAGGTATTTTTCATGCTATTGCAACATATCTCAGTAGCTTGGAAATAATGAAAAGCCAGGTATAAATCCTGATCATAAAGCAATAAACTGACAGCCTCCAATAAAACTATGGTGCCATGCTATTACAGCACAATAATAAAGACCCAAAAGCGGTAACAAGCTTTATTTCCCTTCGAGCTGTATTTTCCTACTTATTTAATCTAAACTTTTGAGTTCAGATAGCGCAAAAAGACTGCACAGGAATTTAACATGGCTTTTCGAACACTTACCGGATTGATAGTCTCTCTACTTATCAGTTTAAACGCATGGGCAGATGAACTAAAGATTAACCCGTCTCACCCAGAGCAATATACCGTCACAACCAATGACACTTTATGGGATATTTCCGGTAAATTTTTAACGCATCCCTGGCAATGGCCAGAGTTATGGAGTCTTAATTCTCAAATCAAAAACCCACACTTAATTTATCCCGGCGATACTATTTACTTTTCACTGGTAAACGGCAAACCGCAACTTAGCATTTCCCGTAGCGACCAGCCTGAGCTTATCGCCAATTCTTCCTCACCCTGCGTGCTCAGGGAAGAAGAATATAAAAACGGTCGCAAGAATTTCGCCGTCTCTGAAGATGGCAAAGTACTGCCCTGTATTCGCGAAACCGAACTGAAACAGGCTATTCGCTTAATCCCAACTGAGAACATTGCCAGTTACCTGACCTCACCCAAAGTGGTGGATAAAGATGAACTCAACAACTCACCTTACGTTGTTGATTTTGCTGGCGAACATATTATCGTAGGAACAGGTGACCGAGTTTACGTACGGTCGATAACTGAACCCAAAAGCCTGTCCTACACCATTTATCGACCAGGCAATCCCTATATCAGCCCGGCAAGCGGTGAAATCCTGGGCTATGAAGCACAATACATTGCCGATGCTTCATTACAACAGCAGGGCGATCCAGCGACGTTGACCATAACAAAATCTACGCGTGAAATTCGAATGGGCGACAGAATCATGCCCAATGCCGAACAGGATATTGCGCTAAACTATTTCCCCCGTCCGCCCGCACAAAGCCTGGAAGGCAGCATCATCAGTGTGCTTGGCGGCGTTTCACAAATCGGTCGTTATAACGTAGTAGTGATAGACAAAGGAACGGCTGACGGGCTTTTAGTTGGGCATGAGCTGAATATCTACAAGCACGGCAAAGCCATAAAAGATACTTACAGCCCGATTAAAAATGATCTGGTTAATCTTCCCGATGAAGTTGCAGGAACCCTGATGGTTTTTCGCCCTTTTAATCGAGTCAGCTACGCGCTGGTCATGAAAGCGACCCAAGCGCTTCATGTCTTAGACAAAGTCAAAACCCCCTGAACATTACCGCATCACAGTCCGATCCGGACCTCAAATTCTGGCTTGCGCTATTGCGCACGCCAGGCCTTGGCTGCCGAACTTTTTTGCGCTTGCTTGATAGCCATACGCCTGCCCAGTTATTTTCGGAATCATCCGCGGCACTTAGCGCCCTGGGTTTAAAAAGTGATATTGTTAACGCGCTCAGAAATCCTGACTGGTCACTGATCGATTACGATTTAATCTGGCTGGACCAACCCAATAACCATGTCATCCGACTGAATGACATAAACTACCCGGCGCAATTAAAAGAAATCTCCGACCCACCGCCTTTACTCTTTGTACGCGGCAACCCTGAGCTGTTATCGACGCCACAAATTGCGATTGTGGGCAGTCGTAATCCTTCAACTTCAGGCCTTGAAATTGCTTTTAACTTTGCCACAACCTTAAGTCAATGCGGCTTTACCATCACCAGCGGCCTGGCTTTGGGCATTGATGCAGCAAGTCATCTGGGCGCCTTAAAAGCCAATGGTTATACTATTGCAGTCGCCGGAACCGGACTGGATCGCGTTTATCCCGCAAGACATAAAGATCTGGCCACTGAAATTGTCAATACCGGCGCGATGATTTCGGAGTTTCCGCCCGGCACTACGGCTAAAGCCAATCACTTTCCACGACGCAACCGTATTATCAGCGGCCTGTGCCTTGGTTTGCTGGTCGTCGAAGCCGCCAAACAAAGTGGCTCGCTGATAACAGCGCGTATGGCTCTGGAACAAAACCGCGAGGTTTTTGCCATCCCAGGTTCCATAAACAACCCACTGGCCCGAGGTTGTAACTCGCTCATTCGCGAAGGCGCAAAACTTGTCGAAACAACCCAAGATATTCTCGAAGAATTAAATCTTTACAATCAACAACATGAAGATTTTCCTAAACCATCAATGCAATCAACGCTTGACCTGGAGCAACAAACATTATTGAATCTTGTCATGTTTAGCCC
>CAIKYI010000401.1 GCA_903831545.1 uncultured Methylobacter sp.
CAACTATGACGGGCAAAACAATTGTAATGATTTTTCCATAGGCATTGAACTTGAAGGTACCGAATCGGTTGCTTACACCGAAGCTCAATATGAGCGCCTTACCGTCGTCATTAATACCTTGCTTAAAACTTACCCCAAACTATCGAGACAGAGAATAACAGGACATAGTGAGATTGCACCCGGACGAAAAACTGATCCGGGCGCATCATTTGACTGGCAAAAAATTAAGTGAAAGCCATTTAGATGATATCCATGAATTAATATACTTAAGAGACGCAGTATTTTTCATTTACGACGGCAGCAAGGATGCAGGGCACCAACTCCTTAAGATACTCAGAAACAGTTGCCGAGGCGAAAAAACCGGCATGTAGCCGGGTATATCATTCTCAGGAAATCGCCTTCAGCCTTTAATCGGTTTTTTTCGGGCCACCCAAGCCAAATGACTCTGCAAGCATTAGCATAACACCCAAAGTAATAGCAGAATCGGCAACATTAAAAGCCGGCCAATGCCAGGTTTGGTAATAAACATCAAGAAAATCGATGACATAACCATATGCCAACCGATCAATCAGATTGCCGATCGCCCCTCCCAAAACCAAAGACAAGGCCACCGCCATCAAAGTCTCGTGTCGTTTCAGACGTGACAGCCAAACGGCTATAACCATACTAATAACTAGAGCCAGTCCGGCAAAAAACCAGCGTTGCCAACCTCCTGCTTCACTTAAAAAACTAAACGCTGCTCCCTTGTTGTGCACATAGGTCAATTTAAAAAAAGACAAAATCGGAATGGATTGATACAGCTGCATGGAACTATTTATAGCCAGCTTGCTGCCCTGATCCAATAGTATTGTGAATAACGATAATCCCAGCCATTTCAACATACTAAAATCACGCATAATGTCGGTGTTCACCAGCGCCCGCTACGTTTTCGACGCAACGTCCACAGAGCTCAGGATGCTCTGCATGCTCGCCAACGTCGTAACGTTGATGCCAGCAGCGTACACACTTTTTATGCCCGGAGACAATCACTTTTAACTTAACGCCCTCAAGCTCGGTTTGAATGGCATCGTCCGGGCAAAATTGTTCAGCGATAAGCGACACATCGGAAGTAATAAAAATAAAATGTAATTCACTTGCCAACTGATTTAAGGTATCAAAAAATTCGGTATTACAGTACAACTCCACTTCAGCATTAAGGGAAGAACCTATATCGCCTTTACCGCGACTTTTCTCCAATTCCTTACCAACAGCGGTTCGTACCGACATCACTTTTTGCCAGAATTCGCGGTTCATTGCCGAACTGTCATCCAGCTTAACCAGACCTTGATACCAGGTTTCCAGAAATACCGACTCACTGCGCTCACCGGGCATATACTGCCAGATTTCATCGGCGGTATAACTAATAATAGGCGCCAACCAACGCGTCAATGCTTCCAATACATAATACATGGCCGTTTGTGCAGAACGCCGGGCCAAACCGTCGGCTTTTGCCGTATATTGCCGGTCTTTAATAATATCCAGGTAAAAACCACCCAGATCAATCACACAAAAGTGATGTATTTTTTGATAAATCTGCTGAAACTGATAAGTGTCATAAGCGGCTTTGACTTCCGACTGCAACACAAATGTTCTATCTATCACCCAGCGATCCAGTGCTAATAGATCAGTAGTATCGACTAAGTCCTGCGCAGGATTAAAGTCATTCAGGTTAGATAACAGAAATCGTGCGGTATTTCTTAAGCGCCTGTAACCATCGGATGTGCGCTCCAGAATCTCATCAGACACACGCATTTCGCTACGATAATCGGTCGAGGCAATCCATAAGCGCAACACATCCGCGCCCAGATTCTTCATGACTGATTGCGGTGGAATGACATTACCTTTGGATTTGGACATTTTTTCGCAGTTCTTTTCCACTGTAAAACAATGGGTCAACTCAGCCTTGTAAGGCGCTACATCGTTTATCGCTATTGAGGTTAATAATGACGATTGAAACCA
>CAIKYI010000402.1 GCA_903831545.1 uncultured Methylobacter sp.
TCAATGACTAAAGAATGATAACGGGTGGCGGTAAAGGGATTATTTAAGCCTTTAAATACGCCCAGATTATGATGATAAACCAGCGAGGTTTTGCCGTGCATAATGCTTTTGGCATGAATGATATTACCGCCGAACGCATAGCCAATGCTTTGATGTCCCAAACAAACGCCAAGTATCGGGTATTTTCCGGCAAACTTTATGATAGCGTCAACGGAGATACCTGCTTCCTTGGGAGTGCAGGGGCCTGGAGAAATAACCAGTTTATCGGGCGACAGCTTTTCTATATCGTCTACAGTAACCTGATCATTACGCACCACAGTTACATCGCCGCCTAATTCGCCAAAATATTGCACTAGGTTGTAAGTGAAAGAATCATAATTATCGACCATGACCACTTTAATTGCGCTCATGACTGCTCCCCTTCCAGACCTGCTTCAGCCATACTCACGGCGCGGAAAATTGCGCGGCCTTTATTCATGGTTTCATCCCATTCGTTTCTGGGTACCGAATCGTAAACGATACCGGCTCCGGCTTGTATATGTAAGCGGTTATTTTTGATCACGGCAGTTCTGATGGCGATGGCGGTATCAAGATTGCCAGACCAGGCAATGTAGCCGACAGCACCGGCATAAACGCCACGTTTCACCGGCTCCAATTCATCGATAATTTCCATGGCGCGAATTTTGGGTGCGCCACTGACAGTACCGGCGGGAAAAGTAGCGGCCAACACATCAAAAGCATTGTCACCCTGTTGCAGCGTTCCAGTAACATTGGAAACAATATGCATGACATGCGAATAGCGCTCAACAATCATCTTGTCAGTCAATTGCACGCTACCAATTTCGGCGACACGCCCGACATCATTGCGGCCTAAATCAATCAGCATTAAATGCTCTGCCAATTCCTTGGGATCAGCCAGTAACTCTTGTTCCAGCTCAAGATCCTGTTCCGGCGTAACGCCACGTCGCCGAGTTCCGGCAATCGGACGCACCGTTACCTGGTTATCTTCCAGCCTGACCAGAATTTCCGGCGACGAGCCGACGATATGAAAGTCATCCAGATTCAGGTAAAACATGTAAGGCGAAGGATTCAAACAACGCAACGCCCGATACAGATTCAATGGCGAAGCACTGTAAGGAATGGACATACGCTGCGATAAAACAACCTGCATGATGTCGCCATCGGTGATGTATTGCTTGGCTTTTAAAACCGCCTCTTCGAAACCCTGTTGGGTAAAGCCCGAAATAAAGTCAGCTTCTTCAACTTGTTTGGGGGTGTGATTTTTTTGCGGCCTGGCTTGTAATTCGCGCAATTTGACTGACAAATCTGCGATGCGTGCAACAGCAAGGTTATAAGCATCGGCTTCTTCAGGATTGGCGTGCGTCAACAACAGCATTTTGCCGGACAGGTTATCAAACACCAGTATTTCTTCCGATACCATCAGCAAAATGTCAGGATTGTCGAGGGGATCAGATTTTCCTGTACTACGCAACTTGGGCTCAATATAACCAATGGTTTCATAGCCGAAATAACCGACCAGACCACCATTAAAGCGCGGCAACGTATCAATATCAGGCACTTTATAACGTGCTTTAAACTGCTCAATCCAGAACA
>CAIKYI010000403.1 GCA_903831545.1 uncultured Methylobacter sp.
AATACCAGCAGACTTTGACGCGGTTGCCGATACAGTATGGGTTCCGGTTTCACAGATTGTTGCATCAATTCCGGCATTTGCAACCGGAGTTTTTTGTAAGGTAAGAATTTTGAAATCTGATGAAGAAATGGTACAAGGTGAAATCGCCGAGGCTGTCAAAGTTAAAGTGGCTGTTCCGGCAATAAAATCATTTGCCCCTGGCGTGTAAACCGGGGTTAATGAACTTGCCGAACTAAAAGTCCCGTTTCCTGATGTCGTCCATAAAACACCAGAATAATTTATTTGGCATAACGAGAGGCACGACAAAGGAACATGTCATAAGAGCCACATTGAAAGCGATTGCTTTTCAAGTCAAAGATGTCTTAACCGCCATGGAAGAAGATGCTGGTATCAAATTAAAACGTTTAAAAGTCGATGGTGGTGCAGTACAAAATAATTTTTTAATGCAATTTCAAAGTGATATTTTACAAGTGCCACTAGATCGACCTGTCGTCACTGAAACGACAGCACTGGGCGCGGCTTATCTTGCTGGACTTGCTGTAGGTTTTTGGGCAACTAAAGAAGAAATAGCCGCTCAATGGTTAGTGGATACTTCATTTAAACCTGAATTACCGCAAGAAACAATAAATCGCTTGTATCATGGCTGGAAAATGGCTGTTAAAGCAGCCATTGCCTTTAAGCCATAACAACTCATCTAGGTTGTTGAGGCACGCAAAGAGTCAACGCGTTAGGTCCGGTGGATTCACCGCTAGGCTAGCCACCCTTTCGGACATTCAAATGATCATCAATACCCAAACTTTTGTAACCTTGCAAATCGGTAGGGCCGATGCTAAGGTGCCTGTTTTAAGTTCACAATAATCCAAAAAAGCTATTAAATGTCGTGAAAATCATCCTCTATGGGTTTTATTTAATCTAATGAATTCGATTGTCGGTATTTTATTGGCCGCTGGGGCGAGTCGACGTTTTGGTGCTGATAAACTGACCCAACGATTACCTAATGGCGAATTGGTAGCCGTGCAAGCTTGCCGCAACCTGTTGGCAGGCACAGATACTGTAATAGCGGTGGTACGTCCTGGTAACGAAAGGCTGGCAATTTTATTAAAGGCTGAAGGCGCTCAAATTATTAGCTGTGTTGAGGCAGAACTGGGTATGAGCAAAAGCCTGGCTTTTGGTATACGCTCGTGTTTCGATGCGTCGGGCTGGTTGATCGGCCTGGCAGATATGCCTTGGATAGAACCAACGACGATAACTCAGGTTGCCAATGCCCTGCGTTCAGGCGCCATCATTGCTGCGCCCTCTTGGCAAGGGCGACGTGGACATCCTGTTGGCTTTTCAAAAGCGTTAGGCCATGAACTAACCCTGTTAACGGGTGATGAAGGTGCCAAAGCCTTGCTTCAAACCTATCATGTTCAACTTCAAATCATTCCTTGCGACGATTACGGCATACTTCGCGACATTGATAAACTTGAGGATTTGCATCCCTCTAAAAAAACAAAAGAATACGCATGGCAATGAACATTCTCGATCTCCAGTTAGCGCTGCGCGAACAACGCCGCGCCTACGCCCTGGCTACCGTCGTTGAAATAGTCGGATCATCTTCAGCCAAACCCGCGGCCAAGGCACTCA
>CAIKYI010000404.1 GCA_903831545.1 uncultured Methylobacter sp.
CCCCAACCATGTGTTACCCACTTCCAGCACGGCACGTTTTTCTTCACCCTTGGGGGTTTACGATTTTCAGAAACGCTCCAGTTTAATTAACTGTTCTGAAGCGGGGGCAAACACTCTCGGCAAAACGGCATCAATATTAGCCAGAGGGGAGAGCCTGACCGCCCATGCCCGCTCTGCGGAATACCGGATAACAACAGGTTCAAGGTCAAAGATACAAGAATAACCCCCCTGAACTTTTCGCTTACTTTGCAACTTGAACCTTGAACCTAATGCCCATTTCCTCCCTCTTCCGTAAAGAAGTTCTCGCCATGTCCGCCTATAAAGTTGCCGATGCCAGGGGGTTGATCAAGCTCGATGCCATGGAGAATCCCTATAATTGGCCGGAAGACATCAAAACAAGCTGGTTGAAAACGTTAAAAGATTGTCCGTTAAACCGCTATCCTGACCCTGAAGCAAAGCAATTAACGGAGACCATTAAACACTTAAATCGAATCCCGGATCAGTTTGATGTTCTATTGGGCAATGGTTCTGATGAAATCATCCAAATTCTACTCATGGCTTTACCTTCGGATGCCTGCGTAGTGGCACCAACGCCCGGGTTTGTCATGTATAAACAGGTTAGCCAAAGCCTTGGCCTAGACTACCACGGCATTCCGCTACTGACAGATACCTTTGAACTGGACTTACCGGCTATGCTGGCTGCAATACTGCAATATCAGCCTTCAGTCATTTTCCTGGCCTATCCAAACAATCCTACTGGAAATTTATTTAGCGAAGCGTCAATCAGGGAAATCTTAAAAGTCGCAAAAGGCCTGGTCGTCATTGATGAAGCATACTCTCCCTTTGCCGACGCCAGTTTTATGAGCAGCCTACCCGAACATAACAACTTGTTGGTAATGCGCACCGTATCAAAACTGGGCCTGGCTGGCCTGCGTCTTGGCTACATCGCCGGCGCACCAGAGATTATCGAACAGCTTCATAAGGTTCGTCTGCCTTACAATATTAACAGCCTGACCCAGATCAGCGCTCATTTCGCCCTTTCCAACAAAACTTTGTTTGATCAACAAACCCAACATATTTGCACCGAACGAACCGTCATATTTAACCAGCTTCAGGCATTAAAAGCCATTACAGCCTATCCAAGCGCTGCTAATTTCATTCTGTTTAAAACACCCGCAAATAGCGCCAATAAAATTTTCGAATCAATAAAACAACAAGGTATTTTAATTAAAAACCTGAGTTCACAAGCTGGGCCTTTAACCGATTGTTTAAGGGTAACCATCGGCAAACCGGAAGAAAATATTGCCTTTCTGAATGCCTTAAAAAACAGTCTGAACCAGTTAATCTAAAAATGCCAAGACAAGATCTATCCTTATAATCAGAAACAATACAGATACATACTTTTCCCATAAAAAACTTTACTATTTACTAAGTGTGCAGCCTAAATCTGAATGTTTACATGCAATTATTATCCTTGTGCAAAGTTTATTGTAAATGTATTTCACAGGGTATTGTTGTATTCTATTGTAAGTAACTGACACAATTGTAGTAAGTTTATAACTGGTTTTGTTTGCTGCATCGTTGTATATTCCGACCAGCCATTGGGTGCTCGTCATACACATAATATCTTTATCACTATGTGGTCATAGGGAGATTACAAAATGTAGCTACCCTGTTCTGCAAAACACATCAGCTTGTATCATATTTTGTGAGCTCAACCCCCACTGTTATATAACAGTGTTCTTTTGAAGGAATTTTCAAATTGTTTTTATATAAAGACTGCCATAGTTAATGGTAAGTGTTTTTTATGGTTGAAAATTTTGAACAAGACGATTTTGACATGCTTGACCCACCAACTAAACGGGTTCTTGTAATCCTATACCAATTTGAGA
>CAIKYI010000405.1 GCA_903831545.1 uncultured Methylobacter sp.
ATGCGGCAAATATTACCGATACCCTGGCTGCCGGTATAGAAAAAGCCGACCAACTTATCGCTAGCGGCGCGGCAAAAGCCAAGTTTGAAGCGCTGGTTGAGTTTAGCCGGGGATGTTAGATTTAAAAATAATGTAGAGGCGAATTTATTCGCCTAATCTGGTTCCCACGCGCTGCGGTCTGCCTCACAACGCGGCGCGTTGAGATTGCATTCCCACGCAGCGTGTGGGAACTAGACCAAACCGCAAACCTTCAAATAGAAACCAAACAATGACCAACACACCTGATATTTTAAAAAAAATTCTCGATAAAAAAGTCGAAGAAGTTACCCGGCGCAAATTAGGCATGACGATTGCCAATCTGGAAGAAATTGCTTCAGGCGTAGAAGGTCCACGCGGCTTTTATAATGCATTGCAAAGCAAAGTTTCAGCTAAAAAGCCGGCCATTATTGCAGAAATTAAAAAAGCTTCACCCAGCAAAGGCGTGATTAGGGAAGATTTTAATCCTATCACCATAGGACAGGATTACGCCATGAATGGCGCAACTTGTCTTTCTGTGTTAACCGACAAAGAATTTTTTCAGGGCTCGGAAGTATATCTGCAAATGGTCAGAGAACGCTGCCCGCTGCCGGTGTTAAGAAAAGATTTTATGATCGATCCCTATCAAATCTATGAAGCCCGCGCCTTGGGTGCCGACTGCATATTACTGATAGTCGCGGCTCTGGAAGATGCTCAAATGCACGAGTTGTCAGATACCGCAAGCAAACTGGGTATGGATGTTTTGGTGGAAGTTCACGATGCAAAGGAGTTGCAACGGGCATTAACCCTGGACACCAAGTTGATCGGTATCAATAACCGAAATCTGCGTACTTTTGAAACTTCCTTGCAAACTACATTGGCTTTAAAAGAGCAAGTTCCCACTGATCGTTTAATCATCACCGAAAGTGGCATTCATAGCCACGACGATGTGCAGTTGATGCTGGATAACGAAATTTATACGTTTCTGGTTGGCGAAGTGTTTATGAGGGCGGAAAGTCCGGGGCAAAAGATGAGAGAGCTGTTTGCTTTGTAAATCAGATTTATGATTCAAATCTTTAATGAATAGAGATAAACAACATTGCAGAATATAAACGCTAAAATGCCCATTGGCGTTTTTGATTCAGGCGTGGGCGGCTTATCGGTTTTACATGAGATTCGAAGACTACTGCCAAATGAAGACTTACTCTATGTAGCCGATTCGGGTCATGCGCCTTATGGCGATAAGTCCCAGCAGTTTATCGAGCAACGCTCGATTGCGATTAGCGAGTTTTTGGTGAGCCGCAACGTTAAAGCCATAGTCGTCGCCTGTAATACGGCAACAGGAGCCGCGATTGCAACCCTGCGTTCAAAATTCTCTGTGCCGATTGTTGCGATGGAACCAGCAGTAAAACCTGCGGCAGCACTGAGTAAGACCGGTGTTATTGGTGTTTTGGCAACCAGTCGAACCTTGGCTAGCGCAAATTTTGTGCAGTTGTTTGCGCGTTATGGTGGCGATGTCCGAATAGAAGGTCAGGCTTGTCCTGGACTGGTTGAAGAGGTGGAAGCGGGCAATCTGTCCGGTTCGCAATCCCGATTATTATTGGAACGCTATGTCTTGCCACTGCTGGAACGGGATGCTGACATTATTGTGCTTGGTTGCACTCATTATCCATTTTTAGCGTCGCTGATAAAGGAAATAGCAGGACCAACGGTGGCAGTGATAGATTCAGGCGCTGCCGTTGCCAGGGAACTTTACCGTCGACTTGAAGTGGAGCAATTGTTGGCTGGTGATAAAGAAGAGGGTACCGAGTTGTTTTTGACCAGTGGATCTCTGGCTCAGGCGGAACCAATATTTTCCCAATTGTGGAAGGAAAATGTAGATTTAAGCGCTTTGCGTGACAGGTAATCATCCCCAATAATTTCAGCCATTGGCGCTGAAAAAAAATTTTCAAATATTAGACGTCCATGCTGACGGTGCTTTCCATGCTTTAACCCATTCTTCAAGATTAAACGCTGGCATAGGTTTGGCAATTCCGTAACCTTGTGCGAGATTGCAACCAGCTTGTAAAAGAGCAATGCCGTGTTCGCTTGATTCAACTCCCTCCGCAATGACTTGACGTCGGAAAGATTTTGCCAAACCGATGATTCCTTGCACGATAGCCAAAGCGTTTTCGTCTGTTAACATATCGCGCACAAAAATCTGGTCGATTTTTATTGTTTCTACCGGCAGGTGTCTTAGATAACTAAGCGAAGAATAACCGGTGCCGAAATCATCCAGCGCAAACTTTATACCTAAGTCCTGACAGTTTTTGATTACCTTGGAGGTAAGATGTAAATCATGCAGCGCCTGGGTTTCCAGTATTTCCAGTTCAAAATGGGTCGGATTGATCGTGGGCCAGCGTTCAAAGGCATAAGAGAGTTGTTGAATAAAGTCGTCTGCTTGCAGTGATCTGGCGGTGACATTTACACTGATTTGAAGTTGTAGGCCTGAACGAAGCCAGTTCTCCATGTGTTGCAAGGCCTGATCGATAACCCAGGCATCAAGTTTTATGGCTAATTCACTGTGATCAATCAGTGGTAAAAAATCACAAGGCATAAGCAAACCGCGCTCGGGATGTTGCCAGCGAATTAATGCTTCGGCACCGAAGACAATACCTTTTTGCATGTCAACTTTAGGCTGGAAAAACAGTTCAAATTCTTTGTTTTCAAGTGCAAGTCCAATGCGGTTAAGAGCCTCTCGGTGCGCATGGAGTTTACGATCCAGCTCAAGATTATAAATATGAAAGCAGTTTTTACCATCCTTTTTGGCCTGATACATGGCTTGATCGGCCTGCCGTAATAGGGTATCCGGGACCGAATAATCACTGGCTTGATGTTGAGTGTCAGATTTCATGTAGTCATCAGGATAAATACTGATGCCAATGCTGGCGGATACACAGACAGACTGGTTACCCAAGAGAACGGGGCCATTGATAGTTTCCAGCAGACGATGCAAAGTAATCTCGCAGTCTTCTACCTTGTCCAGTCCAAGTAATAAAAATACAAATTCATCGCCGCCTAAACGGGCAACGGTATCACCATCGCGGAGTGCATTTTTTATGCGCTGGGCAATTTGGATCAGTAATTGGTCGCCCGCTTCATGGCCAAGTTTATCGTTAACAGCTTTAAAACCATCCAGATCAAGATAGCCGACAGCCATTAAGCAGTTATCACGTTGGGTTTGGGCAAATGCCAGGTGCATGCGATCTGCCAAAAGAATCCGGTTTGGCACACCGGTGAGCGGATCGTAGTGGGCGATAAGTTCCAGCTTTTTTTCATGTTCTTTAAGTGGAGTAATATCCGAAGAGGTTCCTATATAATGCGTTATTTCCCCCTGTTTATCAGCTACCGCAGAAATGGTAAGCCATTCGGCAAAGATGTCACCATTTTTCCTGCGGTTCCAAACTTCGCCACACCAATAGCCTTTTTCAATGATTGTTTGCCACATGGTTTTATAGAAACGGTGATCGTGAAGTCCCGATTTGAGAAAATTGGGTTTATTACCCAGCACATCGTTTCTTGAATAACCTGTTACTTTGATGAATGCAGGATTTATGTCGATAATATTGCTATGCACATCGGTAATCATGATGCCTTCCTGAGTGCTTGCAAAAACGCTGGCTGCCATACGTTGCTGCTCTTCAACGCGCTTTTTTTTACTTATTTCGCGGCGTAAACGCATATTCCAACTAAAGATAAAAACAAGCAGTAAAACTGCCGCTATGGCGTAGAGTACAAATGTTGCGATTTTTATGCCGGGCTCATATTTTAAACTCATCCACCGATTCTGGATGCTTTCCTTTTCGGACTGGGGAATATCGGCAAGCGCTTTGGTAAGCAGGGTTAGCAGTTCGGGATTATCCTTGGTGACAGCCATGCGGTGTTGGCTTTTATAATGGGTATCCCCGGAAAAGCCGAGATTTAGCATGCCATCCATTTTAACTGCGTAGTTTGCGGAGGCGGCATCGCCAATATAGGCATCGGCTTTGCCACGACTGACCAAGGTTAATGCCTCATGTACATTTCCAGCAGGTAACAATTGTAGTTTAGGGTGGTCACGCATTATCATTTCTTGCATGAAATAACCCTTTTCCAGCGTTACCTGTTTGCCGTAAAGACGTTCCAGGCTGTCGACAAAGCCATTATTGCTATCGCTGATAATAATGACGGGTGTAGATAAATAAGGCTCCGTGAAAAGCAGATAGCGCTCACGGTCGGGGGTTTTATTGGCATTGGAAAGCATTTCCAGTTTACCTTGTTGCGCCATTGCCAAGGTTTCATTCCAAGACGTACTTGCTACCATTTCCAGCTTGACGCCCAGTCGTTGCTGGATTAGGGCCAGATATTCGGTACTTAAACCTAAAAAATTGCCATGCGTGTCCATCCATTCATACGGCGCAAAATCCGGGTCAATTCCTATGTGAACAACAGGATGAGCTTGTAGCCAGCGTTTTTCCTCCGGGGTGAAATCGATTTTTCCTGTTTGTACCTGCCCGTAAATGAAGCCTTCCAGGTGATCTGTTGAACTGACCAAGCCCAGTTGTTGATAAGTGTTAGCAATGCGTTGAAAACGTTTGATGTCAGTGTGACCAATTGGAATGGTCTCGGGTAAAATCATCTTTACCGTTTCCTGCGCTTCAAAACGCAGGTGATCGGCAGAAAGCCGGTTTCCGGGATTATATTTATCCAGAATGAGCTGGATCAGTTCATCTTGATGTTTGAGCGCATAATCCCAACCCTTAAGCGAAGCGCGCAAAAAACGCCGGACTCTTTCCGGATGCTGTTTGATTTCCTGTTCGGTGGTGAAGAGATTGTCGCTTAAAAAATCCACGCCATAATTTCGGGGATCAATAATGTTTATGTCGATGCCGTGTTTTTTAAAATAATCAATCTGGTCGGTTAGATAGGCAACCATGACATCTGTTTTGCCACTGAGCAAGTCGTTGGGGTTGAAGGAGTTATCTAAATGGGTAAATTGCTGAGAGGAAATGCCTGTTTCGTAAAGCATGGCCAGTAGCGGCGCATTGTCGTAACTGTCTTCCATGACCCTTTTGCCCTTGAGTTCATAGGGACTGACTATGCCTGAGTTTTTTAAGCTAATGTAAACCAGCGGGTTATGTTGAAAAATGGAGGCCAAAATGACGACTGGCTTGTCCAGTAGTCGTTGCTCCAAAAGACCGGTATCGGAAACACCGTATTGGGATTCATTTTTTAGAACTTGATCGATATTGTTAACGCCAGGAATACGCTCGTGAATAGAAACATCCAGCATTTCTTCTGCGTAAAAACCTTTCTCCCTGGCAGCATAGTAACCCGCAAACTGGAAAGAATGTAACCATTTAAGTTGTAATGACACCTGTTCTGCAGACGGCTCAGAACCTGCAAATAAAGGTAACGAACAGAATCCAACATATAATAGTGTAGCAAGCCGGAGCAGAGTCATAAAAATTCACTATTAAAAAAAGGTAATTTTAGCATTTCGCCGTACGGTTTGTGTGATTGTAATTTGGAAATATGGAAAATGAAGCAAAGGAATGGGTATGAAATAACTTGTGCTGCTTTGATTTGACGAGCATTTAGAGGCTAATGAATTCGGTGCTACAAATGCTCAAATTATTGCTTAGGCATTCCTTTATATATAAAACTTAACAGTTGATCAAGCAGATTTATTTTTGCCTATAAGTAGTTAATATTGATTTTAAATTAAATGCACTTATAGTTGCGCAACAAAAACATAAAATTTTAGAGAGTAAATTATGCAATATTTTCGTCTTTCGTTTATCGTCACCATCGCTTGTCTTGCTACAGCCTATTATTGGGCTGGCTTAATGGGGGTTTTTATTGCCAGTATTCTTGGCGTCCTGGAAGTTAGTTTGTCATTTGATAATGCTGTAGTTAACGCGTCAATTTTAAAGCGTATGGACGAACGCTGGCAGCAATATTTTTTAACCTGGGGGATTTTGATTGCCGTTTTCGGTATGCGTCTGTTATTTCCAATTGTAATCGTTTCGGCGGCAACCGGTATCGGCTTTATGGGCGTTACCGAAATGGCCTTAAACGATACTGCAACTTATGCCAAGCATTTAACCGAGTCACATGTCCAAATTGCGGCGTTTGGCGGCATGTTTTTGCTGATGGTGTTTTATTCGTTTATTTTTGATGAAGAAAGAGAATTGCATTGGCTGGGCTGGATTGAAAGAAAAATGGGCTCCTTTGGCAAGCTTGAAGCTATTGAAATTATTATGGCTTTGGGGCCGTTGTTAATCCTTCAAAACTTTTTGCCACAGGAAATTCGTTTGGATGCGCTGGTTGCCGGTGTTACCGGTGTTATTTTGTACGTGGTGGTAGACAGTTTGGCTGCTTTGTTTGAGCACGAAGAAGAAGGTGAAGAGGTAGTCGCTGTACTTAAAAAAAGCGGCATGATGAGTTTTGTTTATCTTGAAGTATTGGATGCCTCTTTTTCTTTTGATGGCGTCATTGGTGCCTTTGCAATTACTCAGGACGTGGTCATTATTATGCTGGGTCTGGCTGTCGGTGCCATGTTTGTGCGAAGTTTAACGGTATATCTGGTGCGGAAAGGTACGTTGGATGAGTTTGTGTTTCTCGAACACGGCGCTCATTATGCGATTGGGGTGTTAGCAGGCATTATGCTGGGCAGCATGACCTATGAAATTCCTGAAGTTATTACCGGCTTGACTGGCGCTGTATTGATTGGTTTGTCGGTGATTTCGTCTATTCGATACAAGAAACGGCAAAGCAAAATCGCAGATTAAGATCATAGATAAATCCGGTCTGGTTTTCTTGATTAACAGCATTAAGTAAATCCCGCTTACAATAGAAGCACAGAATAGATTTGATTTATATAAATTGCGATAAAGGTGAGTGAAAATTAAAATCAAAAAAAATATTAAACGGTTTTTAACTAGCTTGGCAGATTTAGAATGACTACAAGATTACGTATTTTTACCGTTATATTTCTGGCAATTTTGCAATTGATTGCACCGTTAGTGCATGCTCACACTGGCGAGAACATTCCAGTTCCAGGATTTCATGTTCCGGGACTGGAAATGTATGGTGTTGATCATGTTGAGTTTGAGTCCCAGGTAATAAGCCGTGCTTTCAGTTCTGACGGCATCCTGGTGGCTGTTGATGCAGGCATGATAGACAAAAAAATTAGTGTTGATACAGAAGATAATGGACCTTATCTGCAGTATCAGGCGCTGGCAATTAATATCGGCCCCTCCCCGTTTTATACTAAAATTCCTTCGCAATCATCTCAGATTGTTTGTCGGTTAATCGCACCCTCGCAAACTCCTCGAGCGCCGCCTGCTCAGTAAGCTCTGTTGACGTCTGGTTTTCAATAGGCTTGCAGGATGCTGGAGCCATCGTTTGAACAACCGAAGATTCTTTTTATAACGCGGCAATATTGCCGTATCGAGCTTGACTTATGTTTTTTTTGAACTTTTTGAAAAGGCTCATTCCCGTTGTTGTGCTTGGGCATGTGGTTTTTTTTGCGGCTATATCACTCAGCTTTGCTGAATCATCGCTTATTGTCGAGCATCATGATTCGATTGAAAGTGACGCTGGCTTAAGCCTGGCTAAAGTCATCGCCCTAACCCTGGAAAAATATCCTGATGTAAGCTGGCTTAATTCGCTGGAAGAAGAGGCTGTAGCCCTGGCTCAGCGAGGTAAAAGTTGGACAGCCGGAGCTTCGCAGGCAGGTTTACGCTTTCAGGAAGCGACCAGTGGCACCCTTCATTATATTGACGCTTATGTTCAGGTACCGCTCTGGAATATAGGGCAGCGTGATGCCGAACAATCCGTTGCCAGACAAGCTGAAAATAATGCAATGTCACAAGCGGAAGCGGTCAAGTTACGGGTGGCAGGATTGATACGCGGAGCTTTATGGGATATGGCGCTGGCAGACATTACTTATGAGCAGGCAAAAGCGGAACTTACAGTGACTGAGCAGTTATTGGCCAAAGTTAAGCGACGTGTCGAATTGGGAGATTTGCCTCGTGCTGATTTATTGCTGGCGCAATCGGAGTCCTTGCAGAAACGCTCAGTGGTAACGCTAGCGGAAGCTGAATTAATGCATGCCCGTAAACGTTATGCAAGTATCACGCAGATAACAAAAATGCCCGGCGATTATCAGGAAAAGCTGGTAGATATTGTCAAGATCCAGCAAAGTCACCCTGCCTTGGTGGCCATTAACAGTCAGATTGAACGTAAACAGGCCGAGCTTAACGCCATTAAACAGGTTGGTTCCGGACAGACTAATGTCGCGGTCGGGATCAACAGTGATCGCTTTACCAATGATACGCGAAGTAACATGACCGAGAGTTTTAACATTGGTGTTACCGTTCCCTTTGGCGGTAGCGGGTATCTGGCGCCGAATATTGCAGCGGTTAATGTTGATTTAAACAAACTACTTGCGGAGCGTGAACAACTGAATCGTACTTTGGAACAAGCTCACCACGAGGCCGAACATAATCTGGAAGTTAATCGGGTAGAACTGGGCATTGCCAATGAGTTAAGGCAGGTTGCCGAACAACATTTAAAAATGACTCAATCAAGCTTTTCGGTGGGAGAAATTGATCTGATGGATTTGTTAAGAATTCAGTCCAGAACCCAACAAGCGGTTTTAAACGCCAGGCAACGGGCGGTCATGTTACAGCGTGATATTGCGTTTTATAATCAGGCCGTAGGAGTTACGCCATGAAAAGTTATCAATTTGTACTGTTATTAAATTTGGCTTTGTCTGTTTGCTCGACAGCCATAGCCGAAAACACCATTCAAATATCCCCGGAGAATTCGACTAACCTTGGTGTGAAACTGGGAAAAATGGAAGCCGTTAGCCAATTTCCGGTGTTGTCAGCCCCGGCCAATATAGTCATTCCGCCAACCCAGGAATATGTGGTCAGTGCAGCACAGGCCGGTTTTATTGAAAAAATGAATGTGGCGGTAGGTGACAAGGTTGTAAAAGGTCAGATTTTGGCTCTACTCAACAGCCCGGATCTGTTGGTGTTACAACAGGAATATCTTAAAGCCGATAATTCGCTGCAATTGGCTACGGCAATTTATCAGCGAGATAAAAAACTGTTACAGGAAGTTGTTATTTCTGATCGACTCTGGCAGGAAACCAGTAGCCAATATCATTCTGCTGTTTCTGAGACCGATAAACAAAAGCAATTGCTGGAAATTACCGGTATGACTACCAGTGATGTTGCCCAGTTTGGTAAAACTCACCGCTTAAGTCGACAATTAAATGTCCATGCGCCGATTACCGGAGTGGTCATAGAGCGCTTGGCCGTTGTGGGAACGCATATCGATATGATGGCTCCGCTTTATCGAGTCGCTAATCTTGATGAGCTTTGGCTGGAAATTGCCATTCCCCAGGAACGTATTTCCACTATTAAAGTTGGTGATCGGGTCGAGATTGAAAACTCAAAAGTCACTGCAAAAATCAGCCTGTTAGACCAAAGCGTCAATCCTGAAAACCAGACTATTTTGGCGCGAGCAGTGGTCGATAAGCAAAGTCAGGGATTATTACGGGCAGGTCAACGACTTAATAGCCGAATTATTCAGCTTAGCGACAAAGCTACCTTTAAAGTTCCAAATGCGGCGATTGCCCAGAACGAAGGTAAAGCCTTTCTTTTTATCCGCAGGCCAGATGGTTTCATGGTCACTCCGATTACAGTCATCGGTAAACAGGATGCTGATTCCATCATTAGTGGTGAATTTATCGGAACAGAAGATATTGCCGTTAACGGTGCCGTTGCGCTAAAAGCTAACTGGCTGGGATTGGGGAGTGAAGAATAATGTCTAATCTGATTCGTTTCGCACTGAGTCAGCGCCTGTTGATGATGTTACTGGTCGGATTGTTATCAGGTGGCGGTTATTATGCGTTTAAAAATATTCCGATTGATGCTTTTCCTGAAGTGTCGCCAACGCAGGTAAAAATTATTGTTAAAGCGCCGGGCATGACGGCTGAAGAAGTTGAAGCCAGAATCACAGCTCCCATCGAAGTCGAACTGCTGGGGATTCCGTATCAAACCATGCTGCGTTCTCTTGCAAAATATGCCTTGACCGACATTACCATCGATTTTAAAGAAGGAACCGATATTTACTGGGCGCGGCAACAAATCGCCGAACGCTTAAATACCATGTGGGGAAGTTTACCGGCAGGAGTTGAAGGCGGAATTGCGCCAATGACTACGCCTTTAGGCGAAATGTTTATGTTTAATATAGAAGGCGGCGATTTAAGTATGATGGAGCGCCGCAGTTTATTGGACTGGGTGATAAGACCGGCTTTGCGAACCGTTTCGGGTGTGGCCGATGTCAATTCTCTGGGGGGACTGGTCAGAAGTTTTGAAGTTGTACCTGATAACACCCGCATGTCGGCCCGGAGCATCAGCATGGTGCAATTGACTACCGCCTTGCAAAATAATAATCGAAACGACGGTGCCGGTCGCATGACTGATGGCGAAGAAGCCTTGATCGTGCGCGCCGAGGGACGTATTAAAACGCTGGAAGATGTCGGCATTATCGTGGTTGACAGTAAAAATGGTGTGCCTATCACCATTAGTGACGTTGCCACAATCAGGGTTGGCGCTTTGACTCGCTATGGCGCGGTCAGTAAAAATGGCGAAGGTGAAGGCGTCACCGGTTTGGTGTTAAGTTTACGCGGTGCCAATGCCAGACAAACCATCAAGGGTATAGAAAAGAAGCTTGCCGAAATCAGTCCGGGTTTTCCTAAAGGCGTTGAAGCCAAGATTTTTTACAATCGCGGCATTTTGGTAGATAAAGCGGTAAATACGGTTTTACATGCCCTGCTCGAAGCCATTGCCCTGGTCATTATTCTGCTGATTTTATTTTTGGGCAATTTACGCGCCGCGTTGGTCGTGGCTTTTGCCTTGCCCTTGGCTGCCATGTTTACTTTTATTTTGATGGACTACATGGGCATGTCTGCAAACCTGATGAGTTTGGGGGGACTTGCCATTGCCATCGGTATGCTGGTTGATGCAGCCGTGGTAGTGGTCGAAAATTTGATTACCCATCTGGCCCATACCGAAAAAGCCAGCCGCTTGCCCAGGTTGCACGTAATTTACCGTGCAACCAGCGAAGTTGCAGCACCGGTGGTATCCGGTATTTTGATTATTATCATTGTGTTTTTACCGTTGCTGACTTTACAAGGACTGGAAGGCAAATTGTTTACGCCGGTGGCATTAACCATTGTTTTTGCGCTTAGTGGTTCCCTGATTTTATCTCTGACCGTTATTCCGGTGATAGCCTCCTATTTGTTAAAAGAAGTATCCCACGAAGAACCGTGGTTGCCCAGACAGCTGCAAATGCTTTATCAACCGTCTTTGGTCTGGTGTATTGCCAACAGCAAGAAAGTCTTTGTTGCTGCAGGTTTGCTGCTGGTGGTAACGCTTGTTGTTTTTACCCGGATTGGCAGTACTTTTATGCCGACCCTGGACGAAGGCGACATCATTGTGCAACTGGAAAAATTACCCTCGATTACTTTGGAGCAATCGGTTGACCTGGATATTCAGGTGCAAAAAAATCTGCTTAAAAATGTTCCTGAAATCGTCCATATTATTGCCCGCGTCGGCTCGGATGAACTGGGACTTGATCCCATGAGTTTGAATGACACCGATACCTTTTTGGAGCTAAAGCCAAAAAATGAATGGCGTATGGACACCAAAGAACAATTACTGGATGAAATTCGCAAGGTGATGGCGCAAACGCCAGGTATAGCCTTTCAGTTTACCCAGCCGATTGAAATGCGTGTTTCAGAAATGCTGACCGGAACGCGTGGTGATGTGGCGGTTAAATTGTTCGGTACTGACCTGGCCGTGTTAAATGACAAGGCGCAGCAAATTTCTGAGGTGTTGAAAGGCATTACCGGTGCCAGCGATGTGTTCGCCAAACAAAATGCCGGGATGCAGTTTTTGCAGTTGACCATTGATAAATCGGCGGCTGGGCGTTTGGGGCTTGATAGCGATAGCATTGAAGCCTTATTAAGGGCGCAGATTGAAGGCTTGAAGCTGGGTATTGTTCAGGAAGGCATAAAACGAACACCGTTAATTTTACGAGGCAAAAGTAATACTGCCGATTTTGACAATCTGCAAATTACCTTGCCGAATGGCGGTCATGTGCCGGTAACCGCCGTTGCGAAAATAGAAAAAGTGGAGGGCGTCGTGTCAGTACGCAGAGAGCATGGCCAGCGCTTTGTGGTTATTACCAGTAATGTGCTTAACCGGGATCTGGTCGGTTTTGTTGATGAAGCCCGAAAAGCGGTTGCCGAAAAAATTGAATTACCGGTTGGCTATACGGTTGAATTTGGCGGGCAGTTTGAAAACCAGCAACGTGCGGCGGCGACCTTGTCTCTGGTAGTGCCCATTTCGTTAGGGTTGATTTTTTTGCTATTGTTTTCAACGTTCGGCTCAGTACGGCAAGCCGTATTAGTGTTATCCAACATTCCGCTGGCAATGATCGGGGGCGTATTTGACTTATGGGCGTCCGGCGAATATCTGTCGGTACCAGCCTCGGTCGGATTTATTGCGTTGTTGGGGATAGCTGTTCTGAATGGCGTAGTTATGGTCAGTTATTTTAATCAGCTGATTGCAACCGGTATGGATATCGTTAAAGTTGTGTTAGTGGGGTCTTCCCGGCGTTTACGCCCGGTATTAATGACCGCCAACATTGCAGCCTTCGGTTTGATTCCCCTATTGTTTGCAACTGGCCCGGGCTCTGAAATTCAGAGACCTCTGGCTATCGTAGTGATTGGGGGACTGGTATCGTCGACTTTTTTAACGTTATTCATCTTGCCGATTTTGTTTAAATTATATGGATTGTCGCCGGAGCTTAAACGATGAAGAGTAATCAATATTTAGTCACAATCAATGCACCGGTTAGCATTGAAGAAGCCATTGTTGATTGTCTGTTAATCCTGGAGTCGGAATTTGGTTTTAGCAGTTTTCAAGTCAATTCGCATGATCACAAAAACAAAAACTTATCGTTAGCAGAACAGGTGAGTGGCAGGAAGAAAAGTATCCGTTTTCAAATGTATGTGTCAGAGCAGGGATTGCCTTTGCTGTTAGCGCAACTGAGGTCGGATTTTTCCGGTTCAGGGATTAAATACTGGGTGCTGCCGGTGATTGAAAACGGGGTTATTTGAAGTATATTTGTGTTTTTTTATCGATCTCACGCCGGAGCGTGAAATCGATAAAATCAGATTAAAACTCTTCCCAGTCATCGTTTGCTTTAGGTGCGGGCATACTGATTTTTGCTGTTCTGGCCAATGTGGGTTGTTTTGTGAGCATCGCGGTAGTTGCCGGAATATGTCGTTGCTTGGTATCTATCTTGAAAGAGCCTACTATAACCGCCAGGCCTTTTGCCTGCTCTTCAAGCGATTCCGCAGCCGCAGCCGCCTGCTCGACCAGCGCGGCGTTTTGTTGGGTTACGTTATCCATTTGTGCTATGGCCTGATTAACCTGTTTTATGCCCGTGCCTTGTTCCTCGGAAGCCTTCGATATATTGGCCATTATCACCGTCACTCCCTTAATCGAATTGACAATCTCGGTCATGGTTTTACCAGCATGATTAACTAGCTTGGAACCTTCCCCTACCTTATCGACGGAATCACTAATCAGGTTTTTAATTTCTGCAGCTGCGGCTGCGGCACGTTGAGCCAGATTACGCACTTCTATTGCAACAACGGCAAATCCTTTACCTTGATCGCCTGCTCTGGCGGCTTCAACGGCCGCATTAAGGGCAAGAATATTGGTCTGAAACGCAATGCCATCAATGACCGAAATGATGTCAACTATCTTGCGCGAAGATTCGTTAATCGCTTCCATAGTAACAACAACCTGATTCACCACCTCTCCGCCTTTACCTGCTATGCTGGCTGCGCTGATCGCCATAACATTGGCTTGTTTGGCGTTCTCTGCATTATTGTGTACAGTCACTGTCAATTCATGCATGCTGGCTGCTGTTTGTTCCAGGCTGGCGGCCTGTTCTTCAGTACGTTGCGATAGATCGTTATTGCCCGAAGCAATTTCTTTAGCCCCGGTATTAATGTCGCCAGAGACATCACTAATTTGGCCGATGATTTCTTTTAGTTTTTCAACTGTGGTATTGGCGTTATCTTTAAGTTGTCCGAAGGTGCCGGAATATTCGTTGGTGATGGTTTCCGTTAAATCACCCTCTGCTATGGCGCTCAGTACCCGCACAACCTCATTAAGCCCGTCATTACAGACTTGCATCAGTTGGTTAATACCATCTGCCGCCTGTTCGTAGAAGCCGTGTAGTTCACCCGGGTCGATATAATAGCTAAAGTCACCTTTAACAGCCGCTTTAATAGCCTCAGCCACTTTTATTTCTACAAGGACTTCAGCGGTACGATCGACCCATTCCGCTGCGGTACCCAAACGAGTGCCTTGTTCGTCGAATACCGGGTTAGCGGTGACTACTAAATGATGGCCATGGACAATAATATTAGACAGGGAAGCCCCAGTTGCCGTGTTAAGCATAGCTTCCTGATGAGCGGGATCTTTATGGAATTGGTCTATATTGGAGCCAACCAACTTGTCCACTGAAAAAGTTGGCAGCTCTAACCTGATATCGGCTTCAATCTTGGTCAATAAGTTAACAACTGCTTGATTTGCGTAAATAATGGTGCGTTCATTATCGGCAATCATCACCCCGGTACTGACATTATCCAGGGCAATCTTGATGCGTGTCACTTCTTCAATTAACTTATTTGCTGTGGTAATACGCCCAAGAATTTGCTGCTGCATTTGTTTCATTGCATATAACAAACTGCTTTTATCGTCGGCAGCAATGTCAATGCTTCTGTCTAAGTTACCTTTGGCAATTTCCTGCGCGATACCTTTTGCGTAGAAAGGATCAATGCCCAACTGTCTGCCCAAATAATTGGTTAAATAAAGTGCGATAAAGATACTCGCCAATACGACGCAGAGGGAAGTCAACCACATAAAATTGGCAATATCTTCAGCGGCTTGCGCAAGGGTAGTGGTGATGGACTTTTCATTGTCGACGGCGGTATCTCTAAACGCCGTCATTCTTCCCGCCAAAACTAACGAAGCCTGATCAAACTCTACCATCATGACGTTGCCGGCCTGGAGACCATCAGAAATATAAGCCTCCGCCATGCGTTTACCCAATAAATAAAACGAGTCAAAAGCGTGGTCAATAGCCGCCAACTCGGTTACTTGGGTCGCCGATAGCTGATATTCATGAATTTGTTTGATCATTTTCTTGAAATCATCGGCATAAGCTTGCGCCTCTTTAAAGCCTCTCGGATTGTGAGTCGCAGACACATCAGTTAAAAACTGCTGTACCTGAACGACATCAAACGCCATTTTTTCTGCGGCCCAGGCTTGAGGTGACACTAAATCGCGTAACTCCGCCATCCCTTTGCGAGAGCTGGAAAATTGCTCTAAAGCCAATCCTGTCAAGATAACCATCAATAATATGATCGTACCAAACCCTATCATCAAACGCGTTTTAAAACTTATGAAACTTTTCATTAATCAACCGTTGTTGTACTTTGAAAATTGCGTTGGATTTGCAACAAACTCACCCGTATTAAAGCTTCTTGACAAGCCGGTTCAGCTCATTTATCTGCTCAAGCTGCTGTGTTGTGATGTTTTGATCTTGCGTTAATTGTTCAAGTTGAGTATTGATCTGGGTAAGCAAGTCCAAGTGCTGAGTTTTTTTAGTGCGTAGCTTGTGGACCATATCGCTAAAAGCCAAACCCAGCTCCTGAAGTTGGTCTTTTTCCCGCAAAGACAAATGTGTGTCGAGATTACCCGAACCGACCTCCTCGCAGATTTTTTTAAATCGATACAAGGGACCTACGATTTTATGGGTGGCATACAAGACCATAAACATTGATATCGATCCGGCGATAACAATGGACACCACGTTACCGATCAAGATGGATAGCCCTAGCCTATCCCAGGCATTGACAATATTGGCATGAGCGGATTGCGATTGTGCTTGTAAATCTCCGCCGGTTATCCAGAAAATCAATAATGCAGAACATAGTCCTGATAATAAAATCATCAGAAAAACTCCAATAATGTAGCGGGTCTGGATAGATTGATGGATAAAAATCTTTCGACGTTTGAATTGTGTTCTGGACATTACTTGGACCCCGGGTTTGAATTATGACAAATTAAGCAAAGTTCGCCATCAACATTATTGCGGCGTAGTAAAAAACTCTTGTGCAAACGTTCGGCATTAAGTATTCGATCCATAGTACTAAAGCTGGCTTGGGGCCGATCGCTGACAAGAGTGCCGTGCGTGTAATGACAGGTTAAACAGGACAAGGTGTTCTTTTTGTTTAAGGGCATATCGGCCGGTATTTCAAAATCCAGCTTTAAGCCTACTTTATGCCCGTCATCTGCGTTATGACAATCCGTGCACATGGCTACGCCATCTTTGCTGAACTCGGCACTGTCGAATTTTTTGTTTTTGGTATTCAGTAAATCGGTCTGGTCATGATGAATTTCGGCAGCATGACAACTGGCACATTCGACGGACTTGCCAGTCGCAGAAATAGTATGCGGATTTTCCTCCGCAGGCACTGCAAAAGCGCCAAGCAACAACAGCCCGGCAGTGAATTTAAATAACATTTGAAGATTAGTCATTAAAAAGCCACCACTATTTGCGCAATACCCAATTTTTTATCAAAATAACGCTCTTGGGTTGCGGTTCCAAGAGAGTCTGTGTATTCAAATTTTAGCTTAAAATACTCATTAAACTTGTAATTCAAGCCAAGAGATAATGCGGAAACATTATTGATAGCAACCAGGTTGCCATCAAAATCATCGGCCTGTCGGTTATGCGGCTGCCATCTGCCGTAACGGGCAAAAGCAATGACCGGATAATGGATAAAACTTTCCAGATTGGCCAGCAACGTTGAGTGATAACCAAGCTCGTTGGGCTTGCCAAGCACGGTAGTGCCATCGGTGGATTCGAAATTAGCGTTGACCCATAAGAATTCGTTTTGTAACCTTAAAAAACCATAGCCCAAACTTAAATCCGCAGCATACACCGTGTGCCGGACATTGTTGTTTTTATCAAGATCGCTCAAGTGCGACACGCCAAACTCAATGCCTTCGGGAGCATTTTTATGGGTACGATAGATGTTTTGTCCAAGCGATACCCCCAGGCGTCCACCCAGAGATGTTCCGTCATTAGCATACATTGCGTCAGTCCAAAACGCGGAAAAGTTAAACATCTTCCAGGAACCATAGGAACGCACACCATCACCGTTATAGCCGCCAAATTGCATTCTTGAGGTGGTGATCGGCGCAGTGATCGTCACGCGATCCTTGTTGGCAAAGTTTTGATAATCGCTTGAGAAGGGCAAATCAAATCGGCCTGCCTGTATATGAAACCCCTGGTTATTAAAAATCCGGCCTCTGGGTGGAATGGAATTATCAAACTGGTGGTAATCAATTAACGCAACTGCAATGCCTGCGCCACCTGCACCAATTCCCCCGGGCCCGCTGCCCCCACAGGAAATCGCAGCCGGAGCTGAGAACTCGGAGCCAGATGAGTTACCGCACAAAACCAGCGCCGAGCTTGCAGCAAAATTGTCGTTATGCGCATACTCCAGGTCAAGTTCAATTGAACCCACGCTAAAAGTCTGGTTAGTCGAATTATCGGTTTTAGCATTAACATCAAAAAAGCCGCTAATATCCAGGCCTTTTTCTTTTGCCTTTTCTCTTAATTCTTCTACTTCTTCAGTCAAGTCACCGAGTTTGCTGATAATACCCGGCTCAGATTGGGCGTCGGGCGCTTTCACCGGTTTAGGCTGTGCATTTTGTGAAATTTTTACGTCAGTAGCTGCAACGGATTGCGGCGAGGGACTCGGCGCTGCCTTGGGGGCATGTTCCAATTGCTGGAGTCGAGCTTCCAGTTCAGCAATTTTCTGGTCTTTTTCCTTCAACAGACCCGCGACAATCTGTCGGATATGTTCATCAGAAACGCTGGTAGCATCTGCTGTGGCATGAGCTATAGGTATCTGTAAGGTTAACAAAAAAATGGAAATCTTTGCTAATAGAGGGATGCTTGGATAAGTCATAACCAATTTCTTATAATTATTATAAATTGAAAACAGTTCATATTATTATAACTTGCAGTTGATGTTGATACCCGTATCGATCAATCGATAGCGGGGATGGTTGGCCTTACCAAAATGTAAAGGTTCGAGTATGATTTTTTATATTCATCATTCTCTTTTGGTTACACGATGTCGGCAAACTGTTCGGTAATCAGATAAAATTCGGCTTCGTGAGTCAAAAAAGCCTCGACAATGTCTGGGTCAAAATGGATGCCACTGCCTTGGTTTATTATGGCATTGGCTTTATCTCGTGGAAACGGTTCTTTGTAAACGCGTCTGCAAGTCAGGGCATCGTAAACATCCACCAACGCCAGAATTCTTGCAACCAGCGGAATAGACTCACCTTGCAGACCCTGTGGATAGCCGCTGCCATCCCATTTTTCATGATGTCCATAAGCGACATCCATACCGCATTTGATAAAACTTTGTGAGGGATATTGATCATACACTGTACGTAGAGTGTCACCGCCAATTTTGGCATGTGTTTTCATGATTTCAAATTCTTCCGGGGTTAAGCGACCCGGCTTTTTCAGGATGGCATCAGGAATGCCCACTTTGCCGATGTCATGCAGCGGCGACGAGCGTACCAGGTCATTGGTGAATTCCTGGGTAATGATATCCTGGAATTTTTCGGTTGCGGCCAGAAACGAACAGATTAAGGCGCAGAGCTTTTTAAGGCGGAGTAGATGCGCTCCTGTTTCAGGGTCACGATATTCGGATAACTTTGCCAGCGCAGAAATGATGGCATCCTGTGCATCGTCAAACGCTTCGTGATTCCAGTGACTCAGCAACGCAGTGGCGGTGACATCTGCCATGCCGGTTAACGCTTCCAGCGCATCGGGTTCAAGTATCACATTACTTCCAGCCAGATTAAGCAGACCCAATACGCCCTGTTGGCCGTTTAATGGAACAGACATGAACGGTTGTCCAAGAAACAGTGATTTGTCAAAGTCATGAATGGTTGTTTCGGGCAAACCATTGTGCTGCCAGATTTGTTTGTCGGCTAAGGTTTTGGAGGTGACGCCGACCGGACAGTTTTTAGCATGAAACGGCGCCAGATCAAGGTCAGGAGGGAAATGACAGGTAAAATGCTCATCCAATTGTGGACTGAGCCATAAAGTGATGTCGTGCAAATTGGTGAGTTCGCTGACAGCATTAATCAATGCAGGGATAATGGTGTGCGAATGGCTTAATTGCGTCATGTTTGCGACATAACGATATTGCAATTGCAAGGCGCGGGTTTTTTTGGTGACTAGTGATTCAAGCTGGGTGTTCAGTTGACTGAGTTGTTGATTCGCCTGTTGCAACTGAGTTTGCAGTATTTGTTCAGACATCCGCAGCCGGTATTGTTCCAGGCTGTCTTTAAGTGTTTCCAGCAACACTTCCTTGGGACAAGGTTTGTTGAGAAAACGTGAAATATGTGCGTTATGTAAGGCATTAATGGCCACGTCGAGTTCTGCCCGACCGGTAAGCATCATCAGCACTGTATCAGGATAGCGTTGATAGACGGTATTCAGAAACGTAATACCATCTATTCCGGGCATATTATAATCGGAAACTACAATAGCAAACGGTCCTTCAGTGGACATTAGGGTTAAGGCCGCGGTGCCGCCTTCTGCGATGGTGATGTCGAACTCTTTTCGTAGCTGGCGTTTTATTCCCTCCAGCAATAGCACTTCATCATCGACAAAAAGGATTTTTTGGCTGATGTTGGAAGATGATAAGGTCATGCAGGCTCCAAAATTTTGGCAATGAGGTATAAATCAGGGTTAGTAAAGTTTATAAAACTCAGAAAAAGCTTGTCTGCTATTGTATGGATTTTATTTGGCATTGTGGTTAGCCAGTACTTTATCAGCCAATAATTGCCAGCTGGGTAAGCGTTCAAATTTATTGATGCGTTGCAGGTAGGCGGTATCCAGGGTCATGTCAAACAATCGGTCGCAGCCAGACATAACAGAAGGCTTTAACAGGCAAGCGGCAACATGTACAGCGGTCAGGCCATTCATGTCATTGTAATCGGTATCGTTGGGATTGTTTTGTAACAGAATGGCCTCGATAATACGCGGCGGAATTTTCCATAGACTTAAAACATAGGCTGCGCCTTCTGAACGCGTGAAACCAAAAATAGCCATTTCCAACTCGGCAACCGGCGTATCGGTGTTTTGGACGTATTCCATCAAAAGTTTTAGTTTATTGCCGCCGCGCGACAGGAAGATCAGCAGTCCCATGTTGTGTAACAGTCCGCCCAAATAGGCTTGATCGGGACGATCCTCAAGCTGGTGTTCCGCTAATGCAATAAGCCGCGCCAGGTCAGCAACACGACTTGCGTCTTGCCACAGATGTTCCATGTAGAACTCCAGCTCAGGATTTAAAACCGGAAAGGCATTTTTAACATGCACCGACAGCACCAGGTTATTCAGTTTTTTGAGACCGATCAGATTAACAGCGTCAGTCAGGTTTGAAATAACACGATTCAAGCCAAAATAAGGCGAGTTGACCAGTTGCAATAGTTTGGCTGACAAAACCATATCGCTGGCAAAAATTTTGGCAATATCATTGATGGTAGTGTTTTCGTCGGCAATAGCCGTATTTAGTTCATGGTAGATTTTCGGCAGACTGGGAAGATGGTTGGGATCGCCGACTCCAGCGATAATCTGCGGGTTGCGCAAGCAGTCCTGGATTTTAAAAATTTGCGAAATAGCCTCACGCAAAATTTCTGAACTACAGGGTTTGCTGAGATATTGATGGGCAACTTCCAGTCCGCTTTTAAGCGTTGCTTCATCGGCATAGCCGCTGAGGATAATACGTACCGTTCCAGGGTATTGCTCGCTGACTATTTTAAGCAGTTCGTCGCCGCGCATTTCCGGCATCATCATGTCGCTGACGATTAAGTCTATTGCTTGTTGAGCCATCAATTGCAGCGCTTGCGGACCGTTCCTGGCAAAAAACAACTGCCATTGATCACGAAAAGGGCGCAACTGGCGCTGAATGCCGCTGATGACGTTTTCGTTATCGTCTACAAACAGGATGTTTTTTTTAATCATGAGCCTTATTCCTGACTTTAATGTTTCGTAGGTAACTGGATGTGGAATGTGGTGCCGATTTCCGGGGTGGATTCAAAAAACAATTTACCCTGATGGTTTTCAACAATAATACTGTGCGACAGACTTAATCCTTGCCCCGTGCCTTTGCCAACAACTTTGGTGGTAAAGAACAGGTTGAAGACTTTTTCCTGTATCTCCGGTGGAATGCCGGCACCGTTATCCTCGATCAAAATTTCAACGTAATCATCAAGTTTGCGAGTGGTGATTTTAATCAGGCCTATACCTGCATGCCCCTCTTCAATCGCATGAGCGGCATTGATGATTAGATTGAGAAAAACCTGATTAAGTTCATTGGGATAACATTCTATGGTGTCTATATCGGAGGCAAAATCGGTTTCAATGTCGGCAATGTATTTATAGCTGTTGCGACTCAGGGTTAGAGCGCTGTTAATTGCCTGATGCAGGTTGATTGCCTGTTTGTTTTGATTTTGTTCGACATGGGAAAATGATTTCATCGCTTTGACAATTTCTGCAACCCGCTCTACGCCTTCTAGTGCCTGATTTATAGCTTTTGGACTGTCTTCGAGAATAAAGTCGAGATCGTATTTGTTTATCAATCCGGCCAGCTGTGGCTTTAAGTTATCATCGGCCAAATCCAGCAAGTCTTGCTGAAAAGCGATGATGTCGGCAAAATTAACTTGCAGTGCCGAGAGATTATCGCCAATGTATTGAATCGGTGTGTTAATTTCATGGGCAACCCCAGATGCCAGCTGGCCGATAGCTTCCAGTTTTTGGGCTTGAACAAGTTGGGCTTGCAGGATTTTGGTTTCGCTGATGTCGTCAATCAAACCGGAAAAAAACAGATCGCCGTCAATCTCCATCGGGTTAACACGCAGCAGGGCCGGAAAATTGGTACCATCTTTACGCAATGCTTCCACCTCGCGGCGCTGGCCAATGATGGAGGGTATTTTGGTGTCTATATAACGTTTGAGGTAGCCATCATGGTTAATGGCAAGAGCTGCAGGCATTAAACAAGAGACGTTTTTGCCGATGATTTCGCTGGCGCTATAACCGAATATTTGTTCGGCGGATTTATTGAAGCTTTGTATGCAACCTTTTTGGTCGATAGTAATAATTGCGCTGGCCGCAGTATCCAGTATCGAATTAAGTTGTGTGGAGCGGCGTTCCGAGTTGAGTCTGGCTTCATCGGTCGCCTGAGTTCGTTCAGTCACGATTTGCTTAATCAAAGGTCTTAATGCTAGCCACCACAGCATCGGTGAGCTTAGGCAACTTAACAGCACAGTATCTAAAATTGAAACCTGCATGAGCGTAAGGACAATGCCAAGCTGTGTAATCTCATCAAGTACAAGCATGACGCCCATTTCTGAAATACCAATAACAGCAATGATTATGAGCAGTGAAGAAGCAAAGTTACGCTTTAGCAAGCGCTCAGGCAACAATGACTTAATCATAGGAGGTTATATCCTTAAGGGTTGCGTTTGAAATTATCGAATCTTACCACAGCAAGAATAAAGGATGAGTAATTGAATAAGTAACAAATCATAAAACTGGCCAAGGTAGGCAGAAATATATCCCTTATTTGTCGGATAGGTCTTTATACGGTTGAAATAGGGGCAATATAGGTATTTGTACGGATATACGGAACTAATTAAATACTGTTAGTATCTATCTCAAATGTTAATAGGGCTTTTAACCAAGTTATAAGTGTAGAAAATTTAAAAATCAAAGTCGCTTCGCTTCTTTAATATTATGAGCGTTACGGGTGATTTTAATATAAACATAATAGATAACCCTTATGAGTTTTGTCATCAACTGTAATCTACAAAATTGGCCCCAGTTATTTGGCATATATAGGCTGAATCAATGGTGTCCGTTTACATCCCGATGTGTGTATGGCAATAAACTTACACAGCAGTAATTCGTGATTTACATACTAATAGGTTTTAGAAAATGCAAATGACCATCCATACTGTTAAGTTAGACTGTCTGGCTTCAAAGGACTATCAAGAATCGGTAATCTGCTCATTGCTAGAGTTAGGTAAAACACCGGTGCTTGTTGATACGAAAGTTTGGCTGGAAGGCCAGATTAAGGATCCGTGTAGCCTGATAATTTTGGTATTGCCTGAAAAAAACGCGATGATTGAAAAAATCGTCAAGGCTATCACTGCAACGCCAAATTCTCGGTATTTTGTCGTTTTTCCGGTGTTAACCGAGGAAATAAGCCCAATTTTAAATGCCAGTAGCGACTGCTGCTGCTGGCCTTGCTCTCCACTCGAATTGGAATTTCGCTTGGAGCGCTTGGCAGCCAAGTATTATCACTCCCTTGATGCATCCAAACTTGACAAGGAAACCGCAGCATGGAGAAACCTGAATTTAATTGGCCAATCTTCAAAGTTCCTAGATATGCTGTCCTTTATAAAAAAAGCCTCCGAATGCCAGGCACCGGTACTTATTGAGGGTGAAACAGGATGTGGAAAAGAAGTGACTGCCAGAGCGATTCATTATTTGGGCAGTCGCAAGGATTTTCCATTTATTCCCATGAATTGTGGTGCGGTTCCTGACCAGTTAATTGAAAACGAATTATTTGGCCATGAGAAAGGCGCGTATACCGATGCAAAACAAAGTCAGGTTGGCTTGGCCGAGCAAGCAGACGGCGGAACATTGTTTCTAGATGAAATTGAAGCTTTATCGCTTAAAGGACAGGTGACTTTATTACGGTTTATTGAAGATAATATGATCAAGCCCTTGGGCGCAATAAAAAGTAAAAAAGTGAATGTAAGGATTTTGGCGGCAAGTAATATTTGTTTATCAGAGCTGGTAGCTCAGGGTACCTTTAGACAGGATTTGTTATTCCGTTTAAATCTTTTGCATATCGACTTGCCGCCACTCAGAACTCGCAAGGCAGATATACCAAAGCTTGCAGAACATTTTATGAGCAAATACCGGCGTCAGTATCAACAACCCGAAAAGCGATTTCATCCCGATGCGGTTGCCTGGATGGAAACTTATCATTGGCCGGGAAATGTGCGCGAGCTGGAAAATTTTGTGCACCGATCATTTTTACTGTCCGATCATCCCGAAATAATCCCGACCGATAGTCAGCAGGAAACCCAAGAAACCCATTCGAGAAGAAAATTGGTGGACCGCAGGCAGGCAGTTGATTTTGATACTTCTTTTAACGAAGCGAAAAATCAGGCCATTAATAATTTTGAGCAAAGTTATCTGACCAGGCTCATTTCCAATTCTAAAGGCATTGTTACCCAAGCCGCTGATTTGGCGCAAAAAGAGCGTCGCTCATTGGGTAAGTTATTAAAAAAACACGATATAAACCCTACCCAATACCGCTGTAATTAAGGCAGGCAACAGTGGGTGAAGTCATTCACCCTTAAATCAAAAGTTGTAGCGCTTTCTCTTTCAAGAGCAGTGCGTTGCAACCCGGTCAAAATTCAAAGCCAGGTTTGTGCTCTCTAAGCCTTGATGGATGGAGTCCAAAGCTGGCTTTGGTTATTGTTAAACTGAGCCAAAAATGGAACGTGGATGACGCGGATCTTATGGATTTACAGGGGTTTTTAAAACCTAAACCTGCTTTCTTGCGCTTAATTAATCCCTGTTCCATTAACTGTTCAGTATCAATGCCTTTAAGCATAAAACTGGAGTAAAACAGCTTTAGCTGTTTTTACAGGCAATACCTGAAGCTATTGCACTCCCTTTTTTTAAATAACTGGCGCTTAACTTAACGGCATTATGTTCAGTTAGTGATAATCAGTAATCTGTCCAAAGCACAGCTGAAGGGAGCTTTGGCAATTTTCGTAGGGTTATTTATTGTGAGTTACCTAATTTTTTTTAACTTAGGTCGTTGACGCCGTGAGCTGAAATTACTGCAAATCAGCATGTTGAGACTAAGTCTTGTCTCTTTAGTCCTTTAAATATAAAGAAGCTGAGTATTCCGTACAAAGTAACGTTCAACCGGGTCAAAAATCACCCAGTTGAACATTATTTAAGGCATAAATGCAAAATCTTTGTAAAACAGTGTGATACGGCATTTATTGCTCGATTAACTGGGTCATAAATAACCCAGGGTGAATATTTTTTAATATTAATTTTCATAAAAATCAATAA
>CAIKYI010000406.1 GCA_903831545.1 uncultured Methylobacter sp.
AACAGCCGGTTTTTTTGGCAGCTCCTCGGAAATTTTTTCCAGCAATGCCGAGTTGGCTTTAAGTTGATGTTTTTCCTTGTCAATTTCTCCGCCGCCTATGGAGCGCAAAGAAACCTCTAAAAACTTGGGTGGAGCAATCGCCAAAAACAATGAAGAAAATGACCAGGCAATCAAACGATTTTCTTTATTAAAATTCAAATCTGAATAAAACTTAACTTCTGGCTTGATCAGGATATTGTTGCCATCAACCTTCCGAAACCAGTATCGCCAGCGTCTGCCATCCGGAGTTGGATCGTCCTGACTGGCATAAAGCTTGGACAGGGATACAAAATCCTTGCTGTAAAGTATAGGGTTCTTGAACAGCAAGGTGAAGTCATCATGGACCACAACGGAAAAATGACGATCAAAGTCACTCATCTGCAGATAAACTTGATAAGCCCGAATCCAGTACATGCAACCGGATAATGAAGCGGTGATTGCCAGCAACAAAACAATACGTAGACTTCGTTTAAGTATTTGGGTATGCATAGGGTTGTTTATCAATGCAGTGTTTCTGTGTCAATCGCAGGGGTTTTCTGAGACAGAATGTGCTCCACATCAACCTGATCAAAGCGGTAGTGTTCATTACAGAATTCGCAATTGACTTCGATGATGGCGCGCTCTTTTAGAATATCTTCCAGTTCAGTCCGCCCCAGAGCGAATAATGTGTTCTCGATGTTTGACCTGGAACAGGCGCAGTTGTATTCAACCGGTTCAGGATCAAACAGCCTGACTTGTTCTTCATGGAACAAGCGATGTAGTAGTTGTTCGCAGTCCAGTTCAAGCAGTTCCTGTTCGGTCACTGTGTTTGCCAGTATTTCGATATGCTCCCAATCGGCTTCATAATTTTCCTGTGCGGGTAGTTCTTGTAATAATAATCCTACCGCATGGCTTGCGTTGGCAAATAGCCATAAGCGCGTCTTGAGTTGCTCGGATTGCTCAAAATAGGTTTCCAAGGCTGCAGCCAAATTCGAGCCTTGAAGTGGAACTATGCCTTGGTAAGGCGAACCAGTACCTGATTCTATGGTTAATACCAGTTGCCCTTGACCGAAGATGGACTCTAAGGGCCCTGTGGTTATGTTTTCTTTGCCCCTGACTAAGCCTCTTATTTTTCTCTGATCCGTTGCCTGGGCAACCAGGGTTTTTATGTCGCCGTCGCCTTGGGCCTGAAGAATCATAGAGCCTTTGAATTTGACGGTGGCCGACAACATGACCACGGCTGCAAGCGCCTGTCCCAGCTGCTGCTGTACATTTTCTGAGCCGCGCTGATGGAGCTTGGCCGCTTGCCAGCTGCGGGTCAATTTGACCCATTCCCCGCGAACGCCCAGCTCTTCAAATAAAAAACGACGTAAAAAATCTTGCTCTATCATGTTTTTCCAGTTATTAGTTGTGCACTTTATTACATCAGGATCCTGAATCCTTGCCCAATCCATCTTATAAAAATACCACAAGCCATGATTTTTTCATCTAAAAAACTTACGCTGCCTGATCCTAAACTCGCATTACCGGGTAGGAATACACCAATGACTGTTTCAAACAGGCATTTTGTAACCGGCAATGCAATAGTTCCACCATTTCCAGAAACGATGGAACAGGCCTTGTTTGGCATGGGCTGCTTTTGGGGGGCAGAGCGAAAATTTTGGCAAGCTTGCGGTGTGTTTAGCACCGCGGTTGGCTTTACCGGCGGCTATACACCCAATCCGTCCTATGATGAATTATGCGCCGGCTTAACCGGGCATAATGAGGTTGTTTATGTTATTTATGATCCGGCTATTGTTTCCTATCCTGAGTTACTCCGGCTCTTTTGGCAATCGCATAATCCTACGCAGGGCATGGCACAAGGTAATGACATCGGTACGCAGTACAGATCAGGAATTTATACCTACACTCCGCAACAATTCGAGCTGGCGGATGAATCAAAACAGCACTACCAGCTGCGACTTACTCAAGCAGGGCTTAATCAAATAACTACCGAGATTATGCCGGTAAGCAAGTTTTATTATGCCGAAGATATGCATCAGCAGTATTTGGCAAAAAATCCTATGGGCTACTGCGGTTTAGGGGGATTGGATGTGGAGTTCTGACGCGAAGGACAAAAAAAAAGGCGGTTAAAAAAAACCGCCTTGAAATAGTTTTAGGAAGAGTACTGCGCAACTTTTCAGCTATGAAACCCTGAAAGGGCCTTAAAAGTTAGGTTAATAATATCAACAAATATTGGACTATAAAATGTGGCATATTGTCGCAGTTGTGTATGTTTTGATTTTTATATTAAAAGCCTGATAATGAACCTGAATGTGATTTAGGCCGCTACTACACCCATTAATATTTATAAAAATGCTCTCAAACGCTGCACCGAAGTCGGAATTTTCTGCCCGACAAAACCTGAAATGGCTATTTATTCTCAGAAACCTGATGGTAATGAGCGAAGTTATATTGATAGTTTTATCCGTATACGGTCTTAATATTCGCTTGCCTGAACAGCCGCTCTGGCTGGTGATTTTTTCGATAGTCATCGTCAATATTTATACCTCGATGCGTCTGGAGACAGAGGATCCGGTGACCGAACTGGAAATTTTTTCACAGTTAGTCATTGATGTTTTTGCGATTACCGCATTGCTGTATCTGACCGGAGGCGCATCAAACCCGATTACCTGGGTGTTTTTGTTACCCCTTATTCTTACAGCTATTATGCTGCATCAATCCTATGCCTGGTATATGGTGATTTTAACCACGTCCATGTA
>CAIKYI010000407.1 GCA_903831545.1 uncultured Methylobacter sp.
GGACGATCCCATCTTCAATACCGAAAATTAAAACGGCCAATAAGGTGGCAAGTTCAGCTATGCCGTCGCCACGATCATACTTCCAGGTACGCGCTATGTGTTTTATTTTTACGAGGCGAAAAATGGAGACCAGAATAATCGCAGCCAACGCCGCTTTGGGGATATTGGTAAACCAGGGACTAAAAAAAATAACGGCCAGACCTAAAACTGCCGAAGCAATCAGCATCGCCATCTGGGTACGCGCACCCGCGGCAAAATTCACCATCGTTCGGCTAAAGCCTCCCGCAACCGGCATTCCGCCAGAAATAGCCGACACCACATTAGCTGCACCCAATGCAATCAGTTCCTGATTAGGGAGGATTTTTTCACCTCTGAGGTTTGCGGTTACTTTGGCGATGGCAACACTTTCTACATAAGCAATTAAGGCAATAAAGGCCGCATCTGGCAGTAACAGTTTTCCACTTTCCCGGAACGACGCATTGACAAAGTCAAGGCTAAGCACCGGAAAGCCGGAAGCGATAGACCCCACTACCTCAACATGTTGCTCGGTCAAATTAAAGTAACCAACAGCTGCAGTTGCCAGTATTACTGTTAATAAAGGCCCGCATTTACTGATTGCGGTGCCAAGGGAGCGTTTTACCTGCATCATTTTGAGGATGGCCGTAAGGGGCCTGCCAAAAAACTGTAATAAACCCAGGGACGCAATACCTAAGACTACCGTTGTGGTGACTGCTCCAGAAAAGTAGTTTCTATAACACGCGACATCAATAACGCAGACTGGCGTTTTTAAACCCGCCAGCTGTGGCAATTGGCTACCGATAATCAACAGCGCGGCGCCACTGGTAAATCCGGCCAGCACCGGATGGCTAATAAAATTAACCAATCCACCCATGCGCAACAGTGCCATCAGAAACATGATTCCGCCACATTCCACGGACAGCAATAAGGCGCTTTGTACCGGATTGCCCAAGGCACTGATTTCGGGTGACGTTAAGGCGCTGGCTATCATAATCGCGGCAATCGAAGCCGGACCTACCGATAAGGTTCGGCTGGTACCGAGCAGTACATACAATACCGGCGGCAAAATACTGGCATATAAACCCAATTGTGGCGGCAAGCCAGCCATGATTGCATAGGCAATGCCTTGTGGGACCAGCAAGACGGCAGTGATGATGCCGGCAAACAGATCGTCACTCAAATCCTGACGAGTATAGGCTTTTAGCCAGTCGAAAATGGGAAATAGCTGTATAAAACGTTTTGCGTGAGACATGGGCAAGATTAGTGCTGAAAATTGAAAGTCTAAAGATAGAAAACCAAAGGCGCAGCGAAAGTGAATTCCAAATAATTAAACCCATCCCACCTGGGATTTTCCACTTACGCTTTTTACCTTGCACCTAATAAATTATTCTTCTTTTATAAAGCGTTTGGCGTACCCTTCAAGATGAGGAATATCGATACGGTATCCTTTAATCATTAAATACCAGTACATCCACGGAAAGCCTGCTATTTTGCCGATCCACCAGATAAACAGATTTTTTCTGGGATCCAAAAACGGAAACGAAGGCGTAACCTTGCCACCATAAGCAAACTCAGCCAGCATCACAGTACTTAATGAAGTGGTTAGTGGACAGGATCCATAGCCGTCGTATTTTTCTTCAACAGCCTGGTTGTTCATCAAATTAAGAATGTTATCGACCAGAATCGGAACCTGTTTACGCACCGCCGCTGCGGTTTTGGCATTTGGAGTCGACGTAGCATCACCCAAGCCAAAAATATTGGTGAATTTATTATGTTGCAGGGTTTTGTCATTGACATCTACCCAGCCAGCGGCATTAGCCAGAGGACTTTGTTTAATAAAGTCAGGCGCGCTTTGTGGCGGTGTGACATGAATCATATCAAAGGCTTTACTTACCCGTTGCTTGTTGCCATCGGCATCCGTTGTTTCAAAGATGGCGGTTTTAGCGGAACCATCGATAGCCACCAGGTTATGGTTGAAATTGGTCTTAATACCGTAACCCGCCACCACTTTACTTAAGGCTTTAGCGAAAAATGGAATGCCAAAGATTGCAGGTCCTGCATTGCAGAACTCAATATTCATTTTGTCCAGAATACCTTTTTTACGGAAGCGATCCGCTGCCAGGTACATGATTTTTTGTGGGGCGCCGGCACATTTAATAGGCATCGGTGGTTGCGTGAATAAAGCTGTGCCTGATTGCAGGTTTTTTATGCATTCCCAGGTGTATTCAACGGTATCGGGGGAATAGTTGCTGCAAACATTATTTTTGCCAATCGTTGCTTTCAAGCCCTCAACTTTATCCCAGTCCAGTTGCAAGCCGGGACAAACAACAAGGTAGTCATAACTAAGAATGTCTCCGGAACGCAAAGTGACCGTGTTGTCATCAGGCTGAAACGTGTCGGCAAAGTCTTTAAGCCATTTAACACTGGGATGAATTAAATCGACCTCATTGCGGGTAGTTTGTTTCATGGTATAAGCGCCGCCACCAATAATAGTGAAACCGGGCTGGTAATAATGCTTTTCCGAAGGTTCGATAATGGCAATATCAATGTTGTCGTTGACCCGACGCATTTTAGTGTCAACGGAAACGACTGCTGCGCCGCCTCCGACGATCAGTAAGGTATGATGTTGGTTGTTCATGATTCCTATCGCTTATAGTAATGGAAGATTTAAGTACGCAACAAACACAGAGTATTTGTCATGTAGATCTATCTTCTCTTTATTCTGGACTTGATAAAATACTTTACAGGATGCGCTGAACCCAGTGAAGCACTTCAC
>CAIKYI010000408.1 GCA_903831545.1 uncultured Methylobacter sp.
CGTTATGGCTCTTGAAGAAGAATTCGAATGCGAAATTCCAGACGATGAAGCTGAAAAGATTACAACTGTTCAGCAAGCGATCGATTACGTAGTAAAAAACGCTTAAAGTTAAATATGTAGAATGGGTTACTGCTTGCATGGATGCAGGAAGTAATTGCGTAGGATGGGTAGAGCGTGAGCGAAGCCCATCGTATCTTAACCATAGTTGCGATGAGTTTTATACTTAAACACATCCTGCATAATTAAGCATTTCCCCGCCTTCACTTCACACCTTACGGTAAATCACATTGAGCAAACGTCGAGTTGTAATAACTGGATTAGGCGCAATCACGCCTTTAGCTAACACAGTCTCTGAAACTTGGGATGGTATTATCAATGGTAAAAGCGGCATAAGCCAAATAGATTCTTTCGATATTTCGGCATTTGCCACTACCTTTGGTGGTGTTATAAGAAATTTTGATGTTAGCCAGTACATCGCAGAAAAAGACGCCAAGCGCATGGATGGTTTTGTTCATTATGGAATTGCAGCTGGTTGTCAGGCCATCGAAGATTCAGGTATTGAAATAACCGAAGCAAATGCCGAGCGTATTGGTGTAGCTATCGGCTCCGGAATTGGTGGTATTACCGGTATTGAAGAGTGTTACGCGACTTATGACAAAAGTGGTCCCCGTCGTATTTCACCATTTTTTGTCCCCGGCAACATAATCAATATGATTTCAGGCAACCTTTCCATTAAATATGGCTTAAAAGGTCCAAATTTTGCCATTGTTACTGCCTGTTCCACAGGAACGCACAATATTGGCGATGCGGCACGTTTAATTAAATATGGCGATGCCGATGTCATGATAGCGGGTGGCGCTGAACGTTGTACAACTTCTGCCACAGCCATGGGTGGTTTTGCTTCGGCAAAAGCTTTGTCCCGTCGTAACAATGATCCGCAGGCAGCCAGTCGCCCCTGGGACAAAGATCGCGACGGATTTGTGTTAAGCGATGGTGCGGGTGTTGTGGTTCTTGAAGAACTGGAACACGCCAAAGCCCGAGGCGCAAAAATTTATGCTGAATTGGTGGGTTATGGTATGAGCGGTGATGCTTATCATATAACAACGCCTTCAGAGGGTGGTGAAGGTGCTGCGCGATGCATGAGAAATGCCCTGCGTGATGCCGGTTTAAATGTAAGTGATCTTGACTATATCAATGCGCATGGCACTTCAACGCCTGCCGGAGATATCGGCGAAACTCATGCCATGAAAGCCGCGTTGGGTGAACATGCCTATAAAGTTGCAGTCAGTTCAACAAAATCCATGATTGGACATTTGTTGGGCGCAGCCGGTGGCATAGAAGCAGTGCTTACCGCGTTAAGTTTAAAAAATCAGGTTGCTCCACCGACCATCAATCTGGAAAATCAGGATCCTGAATGTGATCTGGACTATGTGCCCAATATGGCAAGAAATATGAAAATTGATGTAGCCATGTCTAACTCTTTTGGTTTTGGTGGCACTAATGGTACTTTGGTTTTTAAACGATACGAGTAGTTGTTAAACTGTTAAAACTTCTCATTTAAAAATAATTGTACAGTTATAGATTAATTTCTATATTATGAAATAACCAATTTTTTATTATAAGTTTATGTTTCTTTTTATAATAAGTGAGTATAAGAAAATAACATAAAGTTAACTTAATAATTTACAGATATTAACCCAGCTGCCCCTGTATTTTGGCAGGCCATGTTTTTATTAGTGTTTGAATTTTATGTTTTTTTTCTGCTGGTTTGTAAAGATAATCCATTAAAATGCAATGATTTTGATTTGAAAAAATAAGGATGATATGTGGTGAATCAAATTTCTCATTAAATATGAAAATGATCCACTTTGTAAACGCTTTTTTATAAGATACATAATAATCACTTGTGTGATCCGCATTAATCCATAGCTGAATAAACAAATGATGCTCATCAATGGGGTAAGCAAAAATCATATTGAGATAACAGATCGTGGTTTTCAATATGGCGATGGTTTATTTGAGACTATTGAAGTTAGAGACGGAAAGGCTGTTTGTCTTGAGCGTCACCTGGAGCGGTTGAGTTTAGGCTGTCAACGGCTATATATCCCTTTTCCGGGAAAAGAAATCCTTAGTTTTGAAGCTAGTCAGCTGTGCACTAAACAAGCCCGCGCCGTACTTAAGATCATTGTTACCCGTGGTTCGGGTGGTCGAGGTTATCGCCAACCTGAAGTAATTAATACCACGCGCGTCTTAAGTCTACATCCTTATCCCGATTATCCTGAAACCTTTCAAAAGCAGGGCGTAGTAACCCGTTTTTGCGATACCCGTTTAGGCATAAATCCCGGTTTGGCAGGTATTAAACATTTAAACCGGCTCGAACAGATTTTGGCAAGAGCCGAATGGAGTGAGCCGGAAATCCAGGAAGGGTTGATGCTCGATGTCAATGAGTATGTGATTGAAGGAACAATGACCAATCTATTCTACATTAAAAATAATAAGCTCTATACTTCAGTTCTTGATCAGTCAGGCGTTGCCGGTATCATGCGTGGCATTATTATAACTATCGCTGCCAATTCTGGAGTCCCGGTGCAGGAACATCGGTATTACAAAGATGAGCTGTTATCGGCTGATGAGGTGTTAGTCTGTAATTCGATTATTGGCATTTGGCCGGTCAGGCAAATCGCCACGGCCCGCTTTCCAGTCGGTTTGATGACCAAAAACCTTCAACTTCAGTTGGACAGCTTTATCAAGGAGGCGCTCAATAACAATGAAGAATAAAATTATTAGTTTTATCCTGACGAGCTTTATTTTTGTCGGCATTGGAGTGTGGATGGATTACCAAAATGCCTTAAAAAAACCGGCACTGGTTGATAGAACTGTTTACATAGAAATTGAGAAAGGTGATTCTCTTGACCGTATTATTGATAAATTGCTTGCGCAAGATCTGAGCATAAAGCCTTTCTGGTTTAAAGTCATTACCGTTCAGGAACTGGCTTTAAAAAAACTTAAAACCGGTGAGTATGAGTTAACCTCCGGTTTAACCATACCCAAAATATTACAGTTATTTATTCAGGGAAAAACCAAACAACATGCCATAACGTTTCCGGAAGGTTGGAGCTTTAAGGACATGCGCCGTGAAATTGAAAAAAACCCAAATCTTGAACATACCTTAAAAAATGAAGATTTTGAAAGTGTAATGACCAAAATCACTGGTTCAGAGATGGCGAACAAAAAGCCCGAAGGTTTATTTTTTCCTGATACCTACTTTTTTGAAAAGCATACCTCCGATGTGTCCTTACTGCAACGAGCTTACGACAAAATGCAGCGGGTCATGCAGCAGGAATGGTTAGCTAAAACTGAAGGACTGCCTTTTAAAAATTCTTATGAAGCCTTGATTCTTGCGTCGATCGTAGAAAAAGAAACAGCTGCAGTAGTTGAACGACCTGTAATAGCGGGGGTTTTTATTCGCAGGCTTGAAAAAAAAATGTTGTTGCAAACTGATCCTACCGTCATTTATGGCATGGGGGAAAGTTATCAGGGCGATATAAAATCCAGAGATTTAACCGCGCCCACCCCCTACAACACTTATGTCATTAGCGGTTTGCCGCCAACACCGATTGCCATGCCGGGTCGAGAGGCGCTGAATGCAGTTTTGCATCCGGACAAGGGAAATAGTCTATATTTTGTAGCCAGAGGTGATGGAACGCATGTTTTTTCCGAGACTTTAAAAGATCACACCAAAGCGGTAGACAGTTTTCAAAGGAACAAAAAATGACCCGAGGCAAGTTTATTACCCTGGAAGGAGGCGAGGGAGTAGGTAAATCTACCAATCTGGTTTTTATAAAAGACTATTTGCAGCAACATAATATTTCTGTTGTCGTTACCCGCGAACCCGGCGGAACCGTGCTTGCTGAAAAAATACGTCAATTAATGCTGGACAATAACAGTGAAGCTATTTCAGAAACGGCTGAGTTATTGATGATGTTTGCAGCTAGAGCTCAGCATATCAAACATGTTATTGAACCTGCTTTGGCACAGGGGCATTGGGTGCTTTGCGACCGGTTTACCGATGCGACTTATGCCTATCAGGGCGGTGGACGCAACATGAAAGTCAGCGTCATACAATGGTTGGAAAACCTGGTACAAGGCACTTTAAGACCGGACTTAACGCTGTTATTGGATGCGCCGGTAGAAGTGGGTATTTCCAGAGCCCGCGAACGCGGCGCCTTTGATCGTTTTGAGTCAGAAAAAGTCAGTTTTTTTGAGAGTGTCAGGCGGGCTTATTTATTACAGGCCGAGTTGTCTCCAGAGCGAATCAAACTGATAAAAGCAAACCAGCCCTTACTTGATGTGCAGCGAGCGATTACCGAGGTGTTACGTGTTTTGCTCGCTTTGAATGTCAATTATCCTGTGTCGGGTAGTTTAAAATGACTATTTCGATGCCATTGCTGCCTTGGCATCAGCGGCACTGGACACACTTGTGCGATTATGTAGCGCAAGATCGCATTCCGCAAGCGCTGCTTATTAGCGGTAATAAAGGTTTGGGTAAGCAGCAGCTAGCTACTCAGTTCGCCGTTGCGCTGCTTTGTGCAAACCCACAGGTCAACGGCCTGGCTTGCGGCCATTGCAACAGTTGTCTGTTGATTAATGCCCAAACGCATCCTGACTTTATCCGGTTACAACCCGAAGAACCGGGCAAAGGCATAGGTATCGGTCAGATACGTAGCCTGATTACCCGCTTAACCTTAAAGCCACAGTTTGAAACTTATCGGGTTGTTATTGTCAGTCCAGCCGACATGATTAATCATGCCGCTGCCAATGCATTTTTAAAATGTCTTGAAGAGCCTACAGAGCGTACTTGTATCATTTTAATCACCGAAAAACCCGCCAAATTGCCGGCAACAATCATTAGTCGTTGCCAGAAACTGGCAGTAACGACGCCGGACAAGGAAATTGTTGTCCAGTGGCTGGAAGAAACATTACAGGGTGGCACGCCATTAGCTACGCCATTGCAAAAGCAGGAATTGTTTTGCAACGTATCTTTGGCGCAAAGTGCGCCATTGCTGGCACTGGACTATGTTAATGATCACTCGTTAAGCTTGCGTAATGAGTGTTTCGAGGCCTGGTTATCGATAGCAAAACAGCTTAAATCGCCGGTTATTATTGCTGAAGACTGGCATAAACTTCCGGCAGCGCCGTTGCTATTCTGGATCAGCTCCTGGATTATCGATTTGATCAAGTGTTTTTATTCGTCCCGCTTTGATAATGTCTATAATCCTGACCTGCATGGTCAATTGCAGGAACTGTCGCAAAGGGTAGAATTAAAAGGACTTTATAAATTGTATGATTTATTATTGCTGACACGGCAACGACTGGATACTCAAATTAACAAACAGTTAATGTTTGAGGAAATTCTAATACAATGGCACGAACTTAACCGGAGTAAATAAGCATGGCAGATGCAGCGCAGGGACAAGGTATATTGTCCCTTTCAATAAAAGATAAAAATGCTTTGTACTTGGCTTACATGCCTTTTGTAACCAATGGCGGTTTGTTTATTCCCACCAACCGTAAATACGAAATGGGGCAGGAAGTGTTCATGCTGCTCAATTTAATGGACGAAACCGAACGCTTGCCCATCGCCGGGAAAATAATCTGGATAACACCGCCCGGCTCTGAAGGCTATAGAGCCGTAGGCGTTGGCGTGCAATTTAGCGATCAGGATAATGGTACTTCGCGTAACAAAATTGAAAATTACCTGGCCGGTTCTTTGGAAAATGACCGTTCTACGCATACTATGTAAAGAAGACTAAAGTCAAAGTAAGGTAACTCGCAAAAATAATCCTCCCATTACATAAAAATAGAACGCGGATGACACGGATCGGGCGGATTTACACAGATTTAAATAAACATGGTCTGTTCTGTTTGGAATAATCAATTATTATCGGTGTTCCAATATTTTTTGTAATAAATGTTTATGTAATAAATTTTCTTGATAACTCTAATTGGGAAGTTTTTTATTACGAGTTACCTAAGCCACAATCAGCAGTTTTTAGTCTTTAATCTCACCCAATTTTAAAAAAAACTCCCATGTTAATAGATTCCCATTGCCACCTGGATCGAATAGATCTTGCGCCTTATCAGAATGATTTTGCCTGTTTCATGAATGAAGTGAAAAACAGTCAAATCGAACACCTGTTATGTATTGCGATTGATTTGGAAGCTTATCCTGCCATGCAGACATTGGTTGCTCCCTATCTGCAAATATCGCTGACCGTGGGCGTGCATCCAAATGTTCGTGAGGGTCATGATCCCAGTGTCGAAGAGCTTGTCGCTTTGGGCCAGGACGATAAAGTCATTGCTATCGGCGAGACCGGTCTGGATTATTTTCGAAGTGAAGGTGACCTGGACTGGCAGCACCAGCGTTTCAGAAATCATATTAACGCGGCAAAAGCGTTAAAAAAACCGTTGATTATCCATACCCGTGAAGCCAAAATCGATACCTTACGCTTGCTGGAAGAAGAAGGTGCCGCCGAGGTTGGCGGGATTATTCACTGTTTTACCGA
>CAIKYI010000409.1 GCA_903831545.1 uncultured Methylobacter sp.
ATCGCTGTAATCAAATCAACGATTTCCATAACAGTCATGTTTGCAACTGCGTCTAAAATATCCGCTTGTGAAATTGCCATTGTGTATTCCTCTAAAATAATTGGTTTTAAACCAGTAAATAAAAATTAGGCGGCTTCTTGTTTTTGATCTCGAAGTGCAGCCAACGTCCGAACGAATTTTTCGGTTGGTGCTTTCATCACAGACATAAGCATTGCAATACCTTGGTTGCGGGTCGGCAAACGAGCCAAACGTGGCAACTCTGAACCGCCGAAAGATTGACCGTTAATGGCAACAATCTTTGCGATAAGTTTATCGTGCGTTTTCGAAAAATCACTGATTAAACGACCTGCCGAACCTGGATCTTCCATTGAAAATGCAATCAGTAACGGCCCAACAAGCGCGTTTTGCATACATTCAAATTCAGTTCCTGCTACAGCACGTTTTGCTAACGTGTTTTTAACAACTCGCAAATAAACGCCTGTTTCCCGTGCAGTTTTACGTAATTCAGTTAATTCGGTTACGGTCAATCCACGATACTCAGCGGCAACTGCGGAATGCGCTTTCGCGGCATATGCAGCAACTTCTTCTACGACAACTTTTTTGCTGTCTAAATTTAGAGCCATAGCTTACTCCGATAATTCTGAAAATTTTCAGCTTGAAAATTCACACGCTGAAAGTGTGTTTACGGTACGAATCAATTAGATTACGTCCGCCTACGCAGGAAAATTAAGTGTAAACACCCCTGCGGTCTTTGACGGCTACAGAACTAAAGTTCTGCAACTCAAAGTCTTGTCAGATTACAAACCACTCATATCCAACCATAAGCCTGGACCCATAGTTGACGAAAGCGTAATTTTTTTAATATACACACCTTTTGAAGTGGTAGGTTTCAATCTTCTTAAATCTGCCATCAATGCTTCTAAATTACCTTGGATTGAAGCTACATCAAATGCTACTTTACCCAATGTGCAATGAATAATACCGCCCTTATCTGTTCTGTATCGAACCTGACCTGACTTTGCATTTTTAACAGCTGTTGCGACATCGGTTGTAACTGTTCCAACTTTAGGATTAGGCATTAAACCACGAGGTCCTAAAATTTGCCCTAATTGACCAACAACTCGCATAGCATCTGGTGAAGCAATAACAACGTCAAAATCCATTTCACCTTTTTTGACTAACTCACCTAAATCATCCATACCAACAATGTCTGCACCAGCTTCTCTAGCAGCATCTGCATTTGCACCCTGTGTAAATACCGCAACACGAACAGTTTTTCCTGTTCCATTTGGCAATACAGTTGCTCCACGAACATTTTGATCTGATTTACGTGGATCAACGCCCAAATTTACGCTGACATCAACTGATTCTGAAAATTTTGAAGTTGCTAATTCTTTTAATAGAGCGACAGCATCTGCAATAGGATATTGTTTTGCTATATCAATTTTTGTAGCAATTAGCTTTGCTTTTTTTGTTAATTTAGCCATTTTACAAGCCCTCCACAATTAAGCCCATGCTTTTTGCACTACCAGCAATTGTCTTCACTGCGCCTTCTAGGTCTGCAGCATTTAAATCTTCCATTTTAACTTTCGCAATATCTTCCAACTGCTGACGAGTTACCGTGCCGATTTTTTTTTGTATTTGGGTTACTACTGCCACTTTATAAACCTAATGCTTTTGTTAAAGATTTTCCTATTGATTATATTGGTATTGAAATTCCCAATGACTTTATAATTGGATATGGATTAGATTACGATGGATATGCAAGAAACCTTGCTGATATTTATACACTTGTTAATTAGTCAATTC
>CAIKYI010000410.1 GCA_903831545.1 uncultured Methylobacter sp.
ACCAAAATGAAGAACCCCAATTCAAAAATTCCCGACTCGTTTACCCGAAAGCCTATTGTCCATGCAATTGCTGCACAGGTAGGTTATGTCAGATTGATTGGCCTGTTGCCGCTATTTTTATCTACTTCGGCAATGGCTGCCGAGTCCCTTTAAGAGCAATCAAAAGAAAAACCAGTCGTTTTGGAAAAAATAATTGTTACCAGCAAGTTTCCTAATTTCAATGCCTTAAGCACCACAGAAATGGAAGCGGATATTCTTACCAGTAAACGCGCAACCATTAGTGATACTGCCAAGTTATTGGAAGATACGCCGGGTGTTAGTTTGTATGGAGCTGGTGGCGTATCGAGTCTCCCTGTAATACATGGTTTGAATGACGACCGTGTCAAGATCGACATTAACGGCATGACCTTAACCTCAGCTTGCGCAAACCATATGAACCCGCCACTGTCGTATATTGATCGCAGCAATATTGGCAAGATCACCATTTTAACCGGCGTCACCCCAGTGAGCCTCGGTGGTGACAGCATCGGCGGCACGATCTCGGTGCAAACGCCTGAGCCGGTGTTTGCCGAACCGGGCAAGGATATTTTGCTGGACGGTAACGCATCTTCATTCTACCGCAGCAATGGCGATGCATTTGGCGGTAGTCTCGCTGCCGGCATAGCCACTGAAAAAGTGAGACTCGACTATACCGGCTCACATACTGAAAGTATGAACTATAACGATGGTAACGGTCAGGTTATCGGCTCTACGGCTTATGTAAATCAAAATCATTCGGCTGCGTTATCGTTCAAACAAGACAACCATCTGGTGGTAATCAGGGGCGGGCAGCAACATATTCCCTATCAGGGCTTCCCGAATCAACGGATGGATCTAACCAACAACGACAGCGTTTTTGGCAATATCATGCACAAAGGTACCTTCGGCTGGGGTAGTCTGGACAGCAAATTTTACTTTGAAAGCACCCAGCACAGCATGGATATTGGCGAGGATAAACATCATCTTTACAGTCCGACCTTTAATCCGCCCAACGACCGCATGCCTATGGAAACCCGTGGTCGCAACCTGGGTTACAAAATCCAGGCAGAAATTCCTTTTAGTAAGCGCGATACCTTCAGGGTTGGCAACGAGTATCACACTAACCGTATCAATGATTACTGGCCGGCAGTACATTCAAATCTTACAGGGCCGACTCCGGCTGGCGCATATTGGATGATGGCGCCAGAAACCTATATCAACATTAACAATGGCGAGCGAGACCGAGTTGGTTTCTTCGGAGAATGGGAAGCCAACTGGACTGCGCAGTGGAAAAGCCAGCTGGGCTTGCGTTATGACCATACTTCCACCGATACCGGCAATGTACAACCGTACAATCCAAATCTTCTAGGTGGTGGTGGTGCAGCAGCAGGTGCCCAAGTTAGTTTAGACGCAGCTAACGCTTTCAATGCACGCGATCACAAACGTAATAACGATACCTTTGATGTTACGGCATTGGTGCAATATACCCCTAATGATCTTAGCCAGTTTGAATTGGGCTATGCGCGTAAAAATCGTGCGCCTAATCTTTACGAGCGCTACACTTGGGGCGCACGCAATATGGACATGGCGATGATAGGCTGGCATGGCGATGGCAACGGCTATATCGGTAACATGGATTTGACCGAAGAAACCGCACATACGGTCAGCTTTACCACAGCGTTTCACGAACCGAAAAGCAATCTTTGGGAGATCAATGCGACACCCTATTTCACTTATGTGAATAATTTTATTGACGCTGACCGTTGCCAAAGTGCATCGATATCACTTGCCAGTGGATGTAACACAACCTCTCAGACAGCTAGCAACAAATTTGTCTATCTGCAATACGCCAACCATGATGCCCGATTGTGGGGTGCCGATGTCTCAGGCCGGGCGCAACTGTATAAGGACAAAACGCTTGGCGAATTTGCCACTCATACCACGATGAGTTACGTCCGGGGAGAGCGTATGGATGGTGGTAATCTCTACCACATGATGCCATTCAACATGAAACTCAGCCTGGATCATCGCCTGAGCAAATGGCAAAGTGCGTTGGAAATGCAATTCGTCGATAGCAAAAGCGATGTTCAGGCAATCCGTAACGAAACCCAAACGCCGTCTTATATTCTGCTAAATGCCAGAACCGGCTACGAATGGGGTAAAGTGCGCGTGGATGTCGGCTTGGATAACGTATTAGACAAACAATATTACCAGCCCTTGGCCGGTGCCTATCTGGGTGATCGTTTCGGTATGAATCCGACAGCCCCGGCAAATGTGACTGTTCCTTGGGGTAGAAATATCCCTGGCATGGGGCGCTCGGCTTATGTTGGTGTCAATATTAAATTTTAATGGCGGTCTATGTTGGTAACTTTGGGATGCAGTCGGCTTTGCCGGTTGCATCCTTTTAATCCGAATCAACAAATCAATAACCGCCTTATCTCATTTTGTTCTTGGTATAGAAAGCAGTGAGTTTGCTGTAAACGATTTTTTGTCGAAAATGGATTAAATTACAGTAAGCTTGGGCAGGACGATTTCCATATTTGGAAATC
>CAIKYI010000411.1 GCA_903831545.1 uncultured Methylobacter sp.
CTTTTTTTTTGACATCCAATTACGAACGATTCAGGAAAAACGCGAGGACAGGGGTAAGTAGTACTGTCCTTTTGTACCACTTTTGGTAATTTCACCTAGTTTCTTTTTCTTTTTCCACGTCCTCAATTGTTATTGAGTCTATAAATTTAGCCAACAACGCATCCGCTACATCAGTTGGTTTTATAACTTTGTTTGCTTTAATTGAGAATTCCCACGCTTTTTTTTCTATCTTTTCCCATCTAGCACTTCTTACTCTTAGCGAGTGGTGAGCAGCCATTTTAATCTCCTCTTTTAATTTTTCTATTTTCATTATTATTCCACTAATTTTTAATTAATAAATCATCAGTTGACACATTACATGTGATTAGTTTATAAAGTAAATCTAAATTACTTGTGATTTGTATACAAAGATAGGGATTTTTTATGATCGACTGGTTCAGAGGTGAAATAGATTTTCTGCATGACCCCATTCCAGCAGGTCACGTTTTGTCCTTTGATGCAGATGGCGTAATGGCATGGGATTGTGTTAAAGCCATCGAGTGTAGATCGTCACACGATACGCGATTGATGATTAAGTCTGTTGGCTCCGCTGGGTATGGCATGGCTTCGGGCTTGATGATCGACGGCAATTTAAGCAAGTTTTTACAAGGTCACAATGTTTTCGGTTCTCGTGATTTAAATAAATTGCTCGAATTGGCATTTATTAAGATTTTGGAAGTTCATAACGAACATTTGGATGGCTGGTCTAGTCCTGAAATTGCACTGGCTAAAATCAGAAAGGGTGATTACAAGGTAAAAATGATTGATATAAATCAACTTTTTGACGTTGGTAATGATTTTAGCGTCGAAGCTTGGCTTCATGCGGCTGGTATGCGCGCTTGTTCTCGTCATGGTCGAGCCAAACGCGATAAAGGCACTGTTTATTTGGGTAAAGAATCAAAACGATGGGCAATGAAGTTTTACAACAAGTTTCGAGAAATGGCGGCTAAAGGCGCTTCTCATAATTTACCTGATTATTTAAAAAATCTTGGTCTTGAAGAATTTATCGAGGGCAAGTTACGCGCTGAGTTGCGTATATTTTCGAAAGAGCTACAAAAGCACGGCATAACGCACGGCTTCCATTTAAACCCCGTTCTAATCAACGAAATTTTTAATACATATTTGGGGAAAATTGAGATGACAACGCAAGTGACTATTCACGATGAGAAACTTTTAAAAATGCCAAGTACTGTTCGCGATACGTTCCAATTGTGGCGCCAAGGTACTGACGTAAGAAATATGATGCCGTCGAATACTTTTTATCGTAAAAGGCGTGTTTTGCTTGAATACGGTGTCGATATTTCATCAATCCATTTAGCACCCGAACACAATAACGTAATTCCCATGATGCGCATCATTGAAGCGGTTCCGGTTGCTAATCCGTCTTGGGCATACGATCTCGGCTTAATTGCTGCGTAAGGGTGGGTAATATGAATATTTCAGATAATGACATCAAACAAACAATTTCTGGCATTGTTGCCTTTTTTAAGCGTCGAGCATTGACCGCTAAAACCGTTCACGATCATTTCCAATTACAGGAAGAATATTTATCACAGCTCGAGGGGCTTAACGCTTTATTCCTTGGCCATTTAAAAATTAAGGTACTGCTGGATTCTGCAAAATTGCAAATCAACGAATATCAATTTGCTCCTAGCCCAATGTTTTTAATGCAGGCTTGCTGATGATTTATACCGACCCTTTCATTGTTGATAATGTTGATACTCAAGCATCATCAGCGTTAAAAATTATTAATAGTCACTTGTCGCGTGTTGTTTTTGATGCCATGTCGCTTGAACCTGTTGCTTTGTCTGCATCGGGTAAAGTCGTCGTAAATCCATCGGCTCATTTATCACCCAAGCACCTTATGGTTCAAATAGCGCAACAAACACAATTAAAATCTGATGCGCCTACACTTGAACCTTATCCCATGTGTTCACGGTATACGCGCATTTACACGGAAATAAAAAAATATTACTTAGCTTCTGGTCATTCGCTTGAACAATGGATTGATGTTGCTGGGAATCATCATTCTTTCAATCAGGTCTGGCGCAAGTTTTTAATGCTTCCTCCTGGTGTTACTCCACCGCCTGAACAGTGGCGACATGTTTTACCTCCTCAATCCAAAATTTAATTAAATAAAGGAAAATCTATGTTTTGTAATGCGATGCTGTTTAATCTGGAACGTACACCCAAGAAAGACAAACCTGGAATGAATAACTTTTTAACGTTTGTCGATAACGATACCGGCGAAAGTTTCCGCACGTTTGTTAATGATGATGTGGCTGGACAATACGTTAAACATAAATCAGTTCTGATAACGCTGTCTATTTCGATGAATGAATTTAACGGTCGTCAACAATTACAGACTCGAATTATTACGATGGTTGATGTTTCGACGGGTGAGGTTTCAACTGCTGCGCGTTCTGATTCATCGAATACTAAACCGCTTTTTAATAAAGTTGGTTAATTAATCATTGGAACCTAAGCAAATGACAATTGATATTTTATCTGACTATATTTCTGTGATCGGTATGGCGGTTGTTTTTTGTCTTGGGTTCCTTGCCGGTAATCGGCGCTAAATTCCTAAGGGGATAATATGCTCAATCAAGATGCTATAGATTTAATCGGTTTGCTGCTGAGTGCTTTTGCAGTTGGTTATATTATTGGCTTTTTGAATGTTCATGCTCAAAAACTGTTAGATCAAATCTAACGTACTTCAATCTCTAACGAGACAATAAAATGAAAAAATTAAACGCATTTCAAAAACGCCGTGTGGCTCAAATTGTTGCTTTAGCTGCTGCCGGTCTTATGACTATTGAACAAGCTAACGCGGCTCTTTCTACCGCTATTGGTTCAACTTTAACCGCTATTCAATCAGACGGCCTTGCTTTGGTTGATTTGGTTTGGCCGGTTGTTGGTGCTATTACCGGCGCTTTCATTCTGTTCAAATTGTTCAAGCGCGGATCTGCAAAGATTTAATTGCAGGCAACAAAAAACGGCAAAGTTTCAGGGCGGCAAGTTTCGCCCTGTTTTTATTTAACCTAAACGAAAACGTTATGAAAATTATAAAAATACTCCTAGTTTTTTCGTTTGTGTTTTTTTCGGGTTCGGTTTTTGCTGATACTTACCCCTCTCAATCTGGCTATCAAGGTTTTGGTGTTTCTGCTCCTTTTTCAAGTATGCAGTCTGCTTGTGATTATGTTAACAATGCGCGTGGTACGGCTGGAACTATTTATGTTTATACTGTCGGCGGTTATCAAAATTTATCTTGTAGACAGGTTTCATATGGTGGTGAGGTTCCATTTAGTTTAGTTTCCACTTGTCCTTCCGGTGGTACGGTTTCTGGTACGAGCTGTATTAATGCGCCTGCTTGTACATCGCCTCAAGTTCGTAATTCAATAACCGGCGTTTGTGAAGCTCCGCCGGTAACTTGTACGGCTGGCGACACAATGAATTTGTCCATTCCGATGGGAACTTATCCCCCATCCGGCACTCCGCCCACTTTTAAACTGTCTCAAGATCGCACCAGTGTTTCTTCTGTGCTTCAAACCGTTAGTGTTGGCGGTTGTGTTTATACGATTCCGCTTAATGCTTCTAAAACAGGCTGTTTTAGTGACCAAAACAACGTTATGTATTGCAACACTGTAGCCACTAAAAACGGTTCTTATTTATCGGGTTCAGATACGGCAAAAATTGCTACACCGTCTGATACGCCTATTCCGTCTGCAAAATTAGGCTGCATCACGTCTGGCGGTGGTGTCGAAATTTGCAATACATCGCCTACAAAAAATTGCGGCACTGTGAACGGTACTAGTGTTTGTTTTAAAGATGGTGCTTTGCAGTCGAACGGTTTGCCAGCTGCAATTATTAATGGTCAAGTTGTCGGTACGACTCAAAATGTAAACGGTCAAACTGAACGTTGTGCCGGTGGTGGTTATAGTACCGGCACAACTTGTATTAATGTTCCTAACTTGGCTTGCGGCCCTGGCACTGCTTTCGTTTGTTTACAGCCAGAAGGTACAACTTCTCAGCCGGCTCCCAATCCTGTGCCGATTAGCAATGACCCCGTTACTGTTACTAAACATGCGTCTGTCACCAATCCCGATAATTCTCGAACTGTTACCGACACCACTACAGTTGATATTGTTGGTTCTTCGCCATATAAACAAACCCAGCAAATCAACGCGGCTGGTGAGATCGTTTCTACAACTTACACCGGCGCTATTTTGGGTGCTAATGGTACTGTTTCTACGGCTCCGGGTGATGGTTCTGATACTGTTGATACGGCTTCATTGGGTGCAGCGTTTCCAGTCGGTGATTTAACCGGTATTGATGGCGTTTTTTCAGCAGGAACCACGGCAATGAGTACGGCTACTGGTGGAATTTCTGCATCCAATTTCTTATCTTCTGCTCCTGTTCCACAGTCTGCCGGCAACGCATGTCAAACCGTTCCCATGAATTACAAATCTTTGCATTACACGTTTGACCCGTGCGGAAAACTTGCCATGTTTCGAGAAATGTTTGCCTATCTTCTTTACATCTTAACGGTGTATTCCATTTATGAAATTGCCGTGAGGCCGTCGGTCAATGCTTAAAGCTATTTATTCAGCACTTGTTTTTATCTTTGGGGGATTCTTCACCAACTTGGTTAATCTCTTTCTTAAATATTTTACTAAGCGCTTTGCTCTTGGGGCTGCCGCTACAACAACTTTTTTAATTTTCCTGGCCGCTTTTATTTTGGCATTGACCACGATTATTAGTTCTATTTCGCTTTCAATGCCTGTTAGTTTGTCTCTGGCCATGTCTTGGTTTATCCCAAGTAACGCGACTTCTTGCCTTGCCGCTTATTTTGCTGCCTTAACTGCTCGTTTTGTTTACGATACCAAAACGCGCATAATTCAATATTCACTTTTCTGATGGCGGTTTATTTTGTAACTGGTAAATTGGGCTGTGGTAAAACACTTTGCACGGTTGGTAAAATTCGGGATTATTTAAATCAGGGTAGGCGTGTTGCTACCAATTTAGATATAAATCTCCCCGCACTTACCAAGCATGATTCTATGGTTAGTTTAATTCGGGTACCGGATAAACCTAGTTTGTTCGATCTTGAAGCCTTGGGTGATGGTTGCGAAGGAACCAACGAGGATAAATTTGGTCTATTGGTTCTTGATGAATTGGGTACATGGTTTAATTCTCGGAAGTGGCAGGATAAAGGCCGTTTAGACGTAATTGATTGGTTTCTTCATGCGCGTAAAAAGCATTGGGATATTTTTTTCATAGTTCAAAACATCAATTCACTAGACGATCAGTTGGTTTCAGCCTTGTGTGAGCACTTGGTTATTTGCAAACGAACCGATCGTTTATCAATCCCGATTATCGGCGGTGTTTTAAAAGCGGTTGGGTTCACTAAGGTGTTGCCAAAAATTCACGTTGCAAAAGTCCATTACGGGCAAACGCCTTCGGCTATGGTTGTTGACCGTTGGTGGTATCGCGGTAAAGATTTGTACGGTGCTTACAATACCGACCAAATTTTTCAGGATGCGCAATTCAAAACCGTGGGCAAGGAAGAGTTGCGTTTATCTGATTCGGTTCATTCTGTCATGCCGTCTTATTACCATAATAAAGTCGCGTTAATTGATAACCTTCAGAAAAAAATCAAACTTTTGAGGTCAGATTTAACGGTTCCGCCGCCTCCGGCGGGGGTGCCGTTAAAGATGGCTTCTCTAGTTGGCTTTGCATTCATCGTTTGCTTAATTTCGTATCGAACTTATGCAAAATTTACGGAATACCATGCTGTACCGGCTCAGATAACCTCACAGATTCAATCAACCGTTAAGACGGTCGACCCTTTAACCGTTCCGCCGCCTGTTGTGCCTCCTGTGCTTGTTGAAGCGCCGCCGCTTGATATTATCGAGCGTCTTACCAAAGATGCTATTATCACCGCCTCATCTTACTTTGTGGCTGATAGCCAGATTAACGCTGTATTGCATCTGGTGCGGGGTGAGGATGATCAGGTGATAACGTTAGCAGATGCCAGGGCGGTTGGTTATGTTGCAACCTTTCAAGGAAATTTTGCAACGGTGACAAAGAATAATTATAGTTTTTCGTTTCATCTTCCCAATTAAATGTCAATACATCATTTATCATGCCAAATAATAATGCTATAACTCATTGAAAATAAGCATCTTTTAATAAGTCAAGCGTTATTATTACCGCAACACATGCCTAAGCATTAACATACACTCTCAGTTGCCGCCCGTTCAATAATAGGCGTTCTATTATTGCGAATCACATAAACGCCTATTATCAGTTGACCGTTTGATAGTCAATTCCAGGCGCAAGGGTAAATAGTCGAGCGTAGCCGAGACGGTTTCCCACGTCAGCCATTGTGAAACCATTTTCACATAGAGCGGCCAAGGTAAGATAACGCTCAATCATTAAGCCAAGAGATCAGGTTAACGCCAAGCCTGACATCGAGTAAACTCAATAAACCGCTTTGGAACTACCAAGCAAGCAAAGCCGGAAGGCGTTAGATTGATTGGCCGAGCGTATCCGTTATGGGTTTTGATTTGGAAGTTAAAAATTAACTTCCAGGTTGAAAAATTTAACGTCCAATTTCTACTTCACGTGATTTAGGATTGCTTTAGCTTTCCGATCAGGCAGGGCCAGCAGCAAAACGACTCATATCAACTGGAAAAAATTAACCTGTACGCAGCGAAGGTTATTAAAAAATAAATCCGGTACCAAGAATAATTATTATAAGACTTCGCATAATGTCGTTGACGTTATGTATAAAAGCCGCTGTGTAAAATCGCTAGAACACATCGGCTTTTTTGCATAACGTTCTTTATGCGAGGTCTTTTTTTTTGACATCCAATTACGAACGATTCAGGAAAAACGCGAGGACAGGGGTAAGTAGTACTGTCCTTTTGTACCACTTTTGGTAATTTCACCTAGTTTCTTTTTCTTTTTCCACGTCCTCAATTGTTATTGAGTCTA
>CAIKYI010000412.1 GCA_903831545.1 uncultured Methylobacter sp.
GGACATGTCTTTTGAAACGAATTTTTGTAGGAAACTTACCTAGCGAAGCCACTGAAGAAAGTGTACAGGCTTTATTTTCTGAATACGGCAAAGTCCGCTCAATTCAGCTTGTTTCCGATATTTTTAGCGGAAAATGCCGGGGCTTTGGCTTTATCGGTATGGAAGGTCATGAAGCACGGGCTGCTATTGCTGCTCTCGATGGCAATCTATATTGCGGCAAACCTTTAAAGGTTAAATTTGAAGATACGACTGCCGGAAAAAATGGCAGACGCAATTAAGATTTAAACCACACAATTTCTGCTATCCCCCTGCTTACTGAACAACTTTAGCCAAACGGCAACAGGTATTTTGTAACTAGCTTTATATATTTCATTTCGTCTTCCGGGATGATTAAATGGATTTTAACCCCTCGTAAGAACGTCGAATAACTTATCACTATAGCCTGGCTATCTGGGCGACCCATATTATCGGTCGCCCCCAATGCCAATCAACAACCCCATTTGTACTTCTCCATTTAAATTAAGCCTAACAAAACCATTGCTGTTAAGTTTTGCCAAATTTAAACAACAAACTCAGCATTTAGCTGTAATGATCAAGCGCCTTTATTTCAAAAAATAATGCTTGACAACAAAGTTACGCCCTCAGCTTTTCCACAGAGAACAACAAGCAATTTTTACATCACTTGCCTTAGCAAAAAAACCACGCATCGCTTATAAAAAACAATGTTAAAAATCACTTTACTTATTCTAAGTCATTGATAGTTATATCCATGCGCAATAAAAATCAGGCAATGACCAAATTCTGACCGATCTAACAAAATAGCTTTAAAAGTGAACAGTTACGATCTTTATTTTCAGTTTACCCACAGAGTTATCCACAGAAAATGTGGATAACTCTGATCTGTAAAACAACTCTAAACAGGAATTGTTTTTAGTGTTGCGATAACTTATTCCTGCCTGTCATTTACCAAATCATAGGTAATATCCGGATTAAAACCCATAGGCCAATAAATCAGTGCAGCCGGTGGCCAGAATATTGAGGCCACGCGAAACTTAGCCCTTAACCGGCCTTCTTTAACTAGCTTACCGCTCTTTTCCAAACGGTACGGAATGCCGGACTCAGGCGGCACACCTGCAGCAGTCCAGAAAAAGGGCTTGGTGGTAACTTTACCATCAGCTTTTATATCTACCGGTTGCGGCCTTTTGTAGACATAAAGATCAGTGCCGGGCGGCACCTTGAACGTTCCCGTTGTGGAACAACCGGCAACCATGGCCAGAACAGCCAAGGCAAAACACATTTTTTTTATCATAGTAGTTCTCCAGAGTGAGCGGGATACCAAAAGATCATCCAAAAACAGCAATTATCTACAGTTGCTTTGTAATTCCAGGACAGCTTTCTATTTATCCCAACGCTTAAAAATCAAAGAAGTATTGATACCGCCAAAAGCAAAGTTGTTGCTCATCACATAGTCGCAATCAACTATACGGACATCTTCTTTGATATAGTCCAGCCGGGCACATTCAGGGTCAATGTTGTCAAGATTGGCCGTAGCATGAAACCAGCCTTCATTCATCATATTGATCGCAACCCAGGCTTCCAGAGCTCCGCAAGCGCCAAGGGTGTGACCGGTAAAACTTTTTAACGCACTGATAGGCGTATTAGAACCAAACAAAGCGGCAGTTGCATGGCTTTCTGCAATGTCACCATGCCCCGTGGCCGTACCATGCGCACTAATATAGCCGATAGCAGACGCCTCCAGCTTTGCCGCTTGCAGAGCCAGTCGCATCGCCTGCTGCATGCTGCTACTGTTAGGTTGGGTGACATGCACGCCGTCCGAATTGGTGCCAAAACCAGCCACTTCGGCATGTATAGTGGCATTTCTTGCCAGGGCATGGTCAAGTTCTTCAAGTATCAAAGTACCAGCGCCC
>CAIKYI010000413.1 GCA_903831545.1 uncultured Methylobacter sp.
ACCCGCCACAGCAACAACGCAAAAAACATTACAGACAACGGGGCAGGCACATGAGTGATATGCGGCAATGTAATCAGCCCGATCGCGCTTAACAGCAACAGCAACACGCGAGGCTTGAGTTCGTTAACCATCATCACAAGAGCGCCAGCGCTTCCAGACAGGCTATATAGTGTTGCTGGCCACAGTCAGGTTTAATTTTGCTGCCGGGGATCTGCAAGCCGTAGTTCAAGCCTGCCTGTTCCGCATCAATAATCCAGCGACACAACTGACTGATTCGCTCCTCAACATGAGCACCCGGCGTTTTTTCAAAATCCAGCCACAGCTCAGTGCCACCAACATCCGTTGCGTATTGTTTACTAAACAGTCCCTGGCCTTTGGCATAGGCTTTCCAGTGAATCTGCCGCAACGGATCGCCAGCCTGATACTCGCGAATCCCTTTAAAATCATCACGACCGGTTTGATCGCTAGACCGCATACCTGACAACTGCTGACCATCACCGGCTGGAAAAGACAGGGAATAGACGCCGGGCTTGGGAAACACCAAAACTTTACTGTTGAACCTGAGTGGCGACCAGGCACGAAACGACCCCAAGGGATAACTACTTGCTATCGTGACTGTATCCAGCATCTGCCAACCCCGTTTATGGGTGGCCGCATACAGCGTCAAGGTCTTGCTTTGTCGCGCTTCCAGACTAAGGTTTTGCCCGGTTTCCAGCGTCACAGTTATTGCCGGTCGCGCCTGATCGCCTGAATTGGTTATGGTGAGCGTAAACCCGGCGGCTTCCCCTGCAAATACCGGCCGCACAAAACCGGCCTGCACCACAAGTCCCGCCAATGATTTATAGGTATGTAAAATGGTCACAAAAAAGATACTGGCCAGCAGAAAGCCCAACAGGTAAACCAGATTATTGTTGTAAATAAACGCGATCAACAACAGCAATACAATGGTAATCACCATGCCCATGCCGCGTTGGGTAGGCAAAATAAACACCCTGCGCTGGTTCAGCTCCAAAGGACCATTAACCGGTGCTTCACCCCTGGAAAAACGACTGAGCTTAAAGCGCTGTTTAAAAGTAAGCTTATTGTTGTCCATTGAATATTTGATCTTTTATAGGGATTAACCGCACACCGCTAGTGCAGCATCTGGCGTCTGTGAGCAATGTTTATAAAACAGCCACCGTAGTTAAAATCGGTGCCACGATCGCTTCGGAATCGCCCAAACCGGAACGGATACGATGCCCGGCAACGGCGGGCAAAACTGCCTGCACATCTTCAGGAATAACAGCATCGCGCCCGGCCATCAAAGCCCAGGCCTTGGCTGCTGTGAGCAAGCCCAATCCGGCTCGCGGCGACAACCCGGCATGATATTGATTGGCTTGCCGGGTAAAGGCAATAATTGCCTGCACATAATCCAGTAACGCCGAAGAAACATGGACACCGGCTACCGTCTGTTGCAAGGTCAACAATTGCTCAACCGACATTTGTGCGACCAGGTTTTCGATTAATTCATTGCGCGACTGCCCGGACAACAACTCGCGTTCCGCCTGTTGATCGGGATAACCCAATTCAATACGCATCAAAAAGCGATCCAGTTGCGACTCCGGCAATGGAAAAGTACCGACATGAGATGAAGGATTTTGCGTGGCAATAACAAAAAATGGCTTTGGCAGCAGATAAGTCGTACCTTCCACGGTGACCTGTTTTTCTTCCATTGCTTCAAGCAACGCGCTTTGCGCCTTGGGCGTGGCGCGATTGATTTCATCGGCCAGAATCATTTGTTTAAAAATCGGCCCGACATGAAATTTAAACTGCTGCTGGTCGGCCACAAACACCGAAGAGCCGATAATGTCGGCCGGTAAAATATCGCTGGTAAATTGAATGCGCTGATAATCCATGCCAAACAGTTTCGCCAGGGCATGGGACAGCGTGGTTTTACCCACGCCGGGCACATCTTCGATCAGTAAATGCCCTTTTGCCAGCAAACAGCACACTGCCAAACGGATTTGCCGGTCTTTGCCAAGGATGATTTGATTGGCTGCTGACAGCAGATTGTTTAAGTTGTTATTCATAATTTTGATTTATTCGATTATTAATCAAAGAGCCCTGAGATTTGCCTTAATCGGCGCTAATCGCAAGGGGTGTTGCCATCGACGCTGGGATCGGGATATTTTAAATACAACACCCGATCATCGCCCCGATCACTGGCCGTGGGTAATGGCGTAGTTGCACTGCTATAGGCAATTTTAGTATCAATTACCGCATCACCCGGATTAATGCCATTACCCGCTCCGGCCGAAACCAATCGGGCATAGTTATAACTAAGGCTATTGTGATCGGTATCGTAGGGAATCTGAAGCACAATTGGCCGATGCCAGCCATCAAAAACCTGTGTATTAATCGTTATGTCGGCGTGTACTTTTCCAGTTGGATTAGCCAATGCATAAACCGAGCTGAAAGACGTATCAAGACCGCCGGGGCTCATTCCACCATTCATCAAATAAGGCCCGCGCCAGCCCACGCCGGTTTTGGAATTGTAAGATTGCCAGCCGCCTTGTTCAAAAAGATAAGTCAGTGAAAAACTGGTCGGATTGCTTTGGGGGGAAGGATAACGTCCCAGAGTATCTGTATAAAACCCGGCCCCCGCAGCACCGCCCATAATGGCCTCCTTAACCGCATGCATGGTTGCATCGGTAGTCTGGCAACTGGCAGTACTGCCGATGCCGCCAACATAAGGCACGGCCAGTCCGGCAAGGGCCACCAGTATCAGCAACACCACCGACAGTTCCAGCAGAGTCACGCCTCGTTGCAAAGTATTAAGGTATTGTTTTCGTGTCATAACACACCTATGTTAATTTTTATCGTTCCCACGCTCCGGCGTGGGAATGCAGTTTCAGACGCTCCAGCGTCGACTTCACCAGGAATCCACCTCAATCAACCCCGCCAATCCCGCATAATTAGCGGCACTCGAATACCGCCAATGCTCTGCCAGATTCACATAACCGCGTTTCACCGGATTGGCGTGAATGTAGTCTAATTTCTCCCGCATCATTGTCTCGCTAAAGACCAGTTCCGCATGAATACCTTCTTGCCAGAACTGATACTCGCGGTCTGTTTTATGAGCTCTTTTGAAAAAACGCAAATGCGTCAATAACCGCTCAACATGCTGTGCTTGCAGATGGTCGATAATCTGCCGCGCCGTATACGCCTTGAAACTGTTCACACATTTGTTCAGGTCTTTTGCCTGCGCAATAAAATGTAAATGATTTTCCAGGATGACATAACCATAAAGCCTTAAATCTTCATATTCCCGTTGGTAACGCCAGCAATCAAGCACGATTTTCACGGTCTCGGGGCGCGTGAAAACGGGTAGCCATTCCAGCACCGTACAGGTCATAAAGTGCGGCTTACCGGGTTCTGTAATCGTGTAGCGGCTTCTTCCCATAATGATTTTTTAACGCTGTGGTTTAGTGAGACTGGACGCTGGAGCGTCCAGGGCTGCATTCCCACGCTGGAGCGTGGGAACGATACATCATTCCGGCTTGTAGGATGGGTAAAACGCAGTGAAACCCATCAAGCACACCATCAACAAAATGATGGGGGTCGCTATAGCTCTAACCTACACAGCCTTACCAATTAATCACCGGCAAGGTGGTATTCGCATGAAAATCTACCTGAATGGGATTTTGACGATCCGCCGGGTAAAGTAAATTAGTGCTGCTACAGCCACCTGTCGACCCATCATATTGGTATATACCTATTGCGTTACTTCCAACGGGTATATTCAAGGGTGTATAGGGTACATTTGGTTTATCTACCGTATCCCGAAAGTTCGTAAACCTGATGGTTTGAGCGCTTCCATTGACAAGAATAACAATAACGTTCGGATCAAACTGAACGGTTGTTACGTCATTGGATTTATCCCCATCACTAACCAACACACCAATCGAAGAATTTGATTTCCTGTAAAAAACCTTCATACAGATTTTTATCGTAGCTGGAATGTTAATAGGGAAATTGCCATCCCCATACCATATTTCATTTGCAGTTGAACATGCGTTTTGTGATGTTATTGTCCCGTTATCTGTACAACTACGCCAAACACTAGGAGTATTACATATCGTTTTATTTGATTTAGTTTGATCGGAGCAACCAAAACCCTCTCCATACCAGTTTCCAGCAGACTTTTCACACACTGGCTGAGTAGTACTTCCATCAGAACAAGTGCTAGTACCGGAATTCCAAATCCCTGGTGGTTTTTCACACACTGCTTTTGTAGAACTTCCATCAGAACAAACGCTCCATGCCCCCGCAACCGCTATACAACTATCTTTGTTAAAATACCCGGCTTTCTCACAACCTCCATACCATGTTTCAGGAGCCACGCAGGTTGTTTTTGTTATTTTTGTGGGATCCGTGCAAAGCGATAGGGGTAATTTCTGGGAGGATTTTATAAAACTTACACTGATTCCATTTGAAACATCCACTGTCCAATCCTGTTGACGAATAGTTGGATTTGGATAAAAAACGCCACCCGTAGATGTATATAAATTTGCAGGATAATCATTATCATAATTTTGAGAATTAGCAGCCGGCAATAATTGGTCTGGAGACTGGTCTTTGCCAAAACTCTGAATTATTAAATTATCAATATCTGATGGAATCGAGGTAATAGTGTTTAATTTAAAAAAATTCCATCCAAAATTACCATTAGTGGCAGTTGCTCCCCAACCATCACTTAGTGCATCGTTATCTGACGGATTACCTGAAATAGTCAAATAAGGTCCACGCCAACCAGAACCCAATCCCGAATTATAAGTTGTATCAAGAATCCAGGGACAACCGCCATCATTGTTCAAATTAGTATCACTATTCCCATCTACCAAAGGGCCGTCACAATCGTAATCTTCAATCAACTCTCTTAGCGTATTAGGCAACCGCCCCATATCCGCCACAAACCCGCTGATCGCCTGCT
>CAIKYI010000414.1 GCA_903831545.1 uncultured Methylobacter sp.
AGGACAGGCTAACGATTCAGCTACCCGATGTTAAGCATTTGACTACTTCGGATGATGGTAGTCTGGTGCTGACCAGTTTTGCTGACAATCAATTGAGCTTATGGAATAACCAGCAAAATACCGAATATTGGCGCGTACCTTATCAACGTGGCGAAGTCAGCAGCTTGGCGTTAAGCCCTGATAAAAATTATGCGGCAGTAGTCAGTCGTCAACCCGAAGTTTATGAATATGAACAGGCAACAGGCACATTAAAACCGCTGATTGATGCGGTGGATATTCTCGATGCAAACAACGGCAAGCTGGTCAAATCCTTGCCTAATCTGGGCGAAAACGTGATTTATAGCCAGTTTAAAGACAATAACACCCTGCAATTAGGTTTATCCAGTGGTCGGTTGATGGACTGGTCAATCAAGACCCAAGAGAAAAAAGTTATCGCTGATTTTGCCGAATCCATGCTTTCGCTTGATCCTGTTCAAGACCTGTTTGCCTATCGTGCCAAAAACAACGCGATAAGAATCGGCAACGGACAGGGCGATATTCAACTCAGCATAGAAAACAAAAAGAATCCAATTCAGGATGCCAGATTACTGGCAGGTGGCAAACATTTGTTGACGGTCTTGGCAAACGGCGATTTAGCTCTGTGGGATGTGGCAACAGGCAAAAAAATGTTGCGCTTGTTTTCCAGCAAACAAAACGGCTGGACGGTAATGGATGCGTTTGGGCGTTTCGATGGTTCGGATGAGGCAATAGAAAATTTTGACTGGCTTGCTAATGAAGAAAAAATCCCATTAGACAGTTTTTCAGAAAACTATTATGAACCTGGTTTGTTAGCTAATGTTATTCAGGACAGGGATTATCTGAACAAAAACCCCGACATGATATTAGGCGGCATCAACTTACCACCCAAGGTCGATTTACAGCTTGCCGAGCAACAGACTCAGGGTGAAAAAGTCGCGGTAAAACTGGATATTTATGATCGCGGCGGTGGCATAGATAAAATCAATGTATATCACAACGGCAAAGCCCTCAGTGACGCAGATATTGCAGAACAAACCGTAAAAGAGGCGGCTGATCATCGTGTATTTACTGTGAATGTGACACCCACTGCTGGTAAAAATACCCTGAAAGTGCTTGCCACCAATAACATGGGCATAGAAAACGTCGGTTCTGAACTTGAATTTGATGGTAAAACCAAAGCTTATAAATCTTCGGTGCGGCTGTTGACCGTCGGCATAAATCAATACAGCGACAGGCTTTTAAATCTGAATTACAGCGTCGCTGATGCAAATTTGATGGAAAAAACCATCAAAGACAACCTGAAAACCAGCATTGTTAAAAGCCTGATTGACGAAAATGCCAGCAAGCGGCATATTTTAGCTGACCTTAAAGAACTTAGTCAGGGTGCGCAACAGGATGTGTTAGTCATTTATTTTGCTGGACACGGCATAGCGGTGGACAAGGAATGGTATTTTTTACCTTACGAAACCAAACTCATGCCAACGCCTGAACAAATCGCTACAACAGGAATTACCGCCACGGAACTCAGCGATATTTTCAAAAGCTCAAAAATTCAACATATTTTGCTAATGGTTGATGCCTGTTATTCAGGTGCGGGTATGGATACCTACAAGAAACTGGAAAAGGGACAGCGTTATTTAACGCGCCGATTAGGGCGTTCATTGGGGATTACCGTCGTTACTGCTACAGCAAA
>CAIKYI010000415.1 GCA_903831545.1 uncultured Methylobacter sp.
CACCTTTATTCAAACAAACAAAGACGGCGCTAAAGAAACTATCACTCAGGAATTCGACATGATCCATGTCGTTCCTCCGCAAAAGGCGCCAGACTTTATTCGTGTGAGTCCATTAGCTGATGCTGCTGGCTGGGTTGACGTAGATCCTGCTACCTTACGACACAAGTCATATGAAAATATTTTTGCTTTGGGTGATGTTGGCAACACTACTAATGCAAAAACAGCTGCTGCTGCGCGTAAGCAAGCGCCTGTAGTGGCTCACAATGTGTTAACAGCTTTAGGGCGCGAGCAGGGTCAAGCGAATTACGATGGATACGGCTCTTGTCCGTTGACGGTTGAGCGAGGAAAAATCGTATTGGCTGAATTTACCTACGGTGGCAAGCTAGCCCCAAGTTTCCCGAAATGGTTGATTGACGGCACAAAACCTTCAGCACTTGCTTGGTACTTAAAAGAGCGCATCCTGCCGCCTCTTTATTGGGATGCAATGCTTAAGGGTCGAGAGTGGTTAGCCCAACCTGAAATGACGGATTAAGTAGGGCAAATTAGCGTGACCCTTGTCATTGTGTTGGGCATTTTTATTGGTGCCATCATGGGCTTGACTGGCGCGGGTGGTGGCATTCTTGCCGTCCCTGTTCTGGTTGCTGGCATGCATTGGACTATGCAGCAGGCCGCTCCTGTAGCGCTCATTGCTGTGGCTGCAGGCGCTGCTGTTGGGGCTATTGATGGTTTTAAACATGGGTTAGTCCGCTACAAGGCCGCAATTTTGATGGCTGTGTGTGGCGTACCTGTTACGCGCATAGGACAGCAGTGGGCTCATGTTATGCCGCAGTTTATTTTGATGGGTGGCTTTGCATTGCTGATGCTGGCAGTGTCTTGGCGCTTTTATAAACAGTCGCAACAAACACTTTTAAATTCAGAGGAAGACGCTTTACGTTTGGCTTTTATCAACAGTGATACAGGTAAATTTATCTGGACACCAATTGCCGCATTGATACTGGCGGGAATTGGTATGTTGACTGGATTGATGACAGGGTTGTTGGGCGTAGGCGGTGGATTTTTGATAGTCCCTTTAATGCGGCGATTTACCCATTTGGCAGTGCCTGGTATTGTGGCAACGTCACTGTTTGTAATAACTTTGGTGGGGAGCGGTGGTGTTGTCAACGCATTACTGGCAGGAGCTGAATTACCTATGATTGAAACTAGCGGGTTTGTAGGTGCCATGATCAGTGGCATGCTAATTGGGCGCCGTGTTTCCCGCAAACTGCAACCTTGGCAAGTGCAAAGAGGATTTGCTGTACTTTTATTTTTTGTGTCGGGTTATATGTTGTTCAAAGCCTATTTGAATTATTAATCCCTTGAAAATATATATGACCAAATTTGAAAATCCAAAAGGGACTTGGGACCAGCGGTTTGATATAGATGGCTACTTATTTGGTGAAGAACCAAACGAGTATCTTCGTTCCCAATTGCATCTGCTAAAACCTGGCAATATACTTTCTATTGCTGACGGTGAGGGTAGAAACAGCGTATGGTTAGCAAAGCAAGATTTTGAAGTAGACGCCTTCGATTTTTCTAGAAATGCAGTCCGTAAAGCGCAACGACTAGCTGACACTCATAAAGTTAAAGTGAATTTTTCTAATAGTGACTGGCAATCATTTAATTGGGAAGAAAATTACTATGACAACATAGTTGGTATCTTTTTTCAATTTGCAGGCCCCGAAGATCGGCTGAAAATCTTTGCTCATATCGATGCATCACTTAAGCCTGGTGGAGTAGTTTTATTGCAGGGCTACACCCCTGCTCAGTTGAAATTCAATACAGGTGGACCTGGCAAGCTAGATCACTTATATGATGAGGAAATGTTGTTATCTGCTTTTGAACAATACGAATTACTAGATATCCGCACATATGAGTCTGAGATTACTGAAGGCGCGGCCCACAAAGGTATGTCGGGTTTGATCGGATTCGTAGCCAAAAAACAATCCTAGATCTCGAAACCAGAAGATAAAAATATTCACATTTGTGTACCACTTTATAAATTCATAAAATATTTGAATTTCATTTTGATTTCGAAAGTTAGATTGGATGATTCCCATTCACATTGAATCAGCTTGGAAGGGTACCTCAAATTGCCTCTCATGTGGTATTCGAGACTTGGTTTTATTTGCGGATTTAAACGAAGATGACTTTAGTCTGATTCATGCCCCCATCGATGACATGGCGTTTTCTGGAGGGACGCTTATGTATTCAGAGGGTGAGAAGGCTATTGGCGTCTTTACATTGCGTGAAGGCATGGTTAAGTTGGTTCGCACCACATCTGATGGCCGCGAGCGAATTGTGCGAGTTTTGAGAGTGGGTGATGTAGTAGGAATAGAGGCATTGGTTACAGGCTACTTTGAATCTGAAGCGGTAGCTCTCAACGATGTGAAGGTTTGCAGAATACCCTTGAGTGTTTTGCATAAGCTAGGCACCAAATCCCCCAGATTACATAACCGATTGATGCAAAAGTGGCATCAAGCCTTAAAGGGTGCAGACGACTGGTTGGCCGATTTAAATTTTGGTACAGCTAGGCGGCGTGTATCCAAATTCATTTTGAAAATGCGTCTTGATAACCATATTGATCAAACATGCTTGTTCTCCAGGGAGGACATGGGAGCCATGATGGGCCTTAAATTTGAAACAGTGAGTAGAGAAGTAAGTGCATTGGTTCGCGAGAAAGCTATCGAACCCTTGGACAAAGTAGGTCGTTTGTACCGAATTCAAAATGAAAAATTATTGAATTCTTTTTAAAAAATAAATGTGTTTATCAAACTCTTTTTATAATAAAAAAATTAGCTGAAATCAGTTCTGCCAAACGCCATAGCCTATCTTTCTTAATCTAATGGCTAGATCGACCTCCATGTACTGAGCATCCCCATAGGGCATTGGGTTGAGCTTTTCGTAGATTTCAGGCATTAATCATAAACCGTACTTCATAGCGTACTTGTTTGACTTGATGCCCGCTTTGTGTTGGTCAAAGCGTGTGTCTGGATCATGCCCAGTCATTCCAACGTAGACGCAAGGCTTGCCCGTTACATAATTAGGATTGGCCTTTTTGAACTTTGTTTCAAAAAGAACATCGTTGTTTAGTTCGATGACGTAGACGTTGTGATGATCAGGCATTTGTGATTAAACCTTTTGCGCTTTGAATCTTTTTTAATTTGTCCGAAGTCAGCAAGTTTTATTTGCATGAAAATTCCCAAGTTTTATTCGCGAGGTTTTCAAATCCAGCGCGACAAGGCTTGGACATCTTCAGCAAACATCTGTCCCTTTTCATATTGAACCAATAGACCTGACTTGTCATACACCATGACCACAGGAATACCTTTTGGTTTTTTGAGTTCGGATTGCAACTGTGGGTCTAACCATGTTGATGGAAAGCCATATCGATTTTTTTGCGAATGTATCTTTGCAGTAGATAAATCTTTGTCAACAGATACGCCCAGCACATAAAGCCCCTTGCTCTGGTGCTTCACAAACAGCTTTTCAATCTCAGGTGATTGTTGGGCGCAAAACGGGCA
>CAIKYI010000416.1 GCA_903831545.1 uncultured Methylobacter sp.
AGCCAAACTGCTGTCGGTAAGGGCGTAGGGATAATTGGCGCGGATTGGTAATAACTATAGGCAATGTTGTTAATACCCCCGTTGAATCCATCAGGTCCAAATAATATAAGAAAACCTTTATTTGATGATGCATTCACATCAATAAGTGAGACACTGCTTCCGCTAACCAATGGTGCACCGGAAAATACGCTAGCCTTGGTTGCCAAATCGATTACATTATATTGAACAATTCCTTTATCGCCATAATAACCAAGGGTAAAACTTACCAATTGCATAATGGTGTTTTGCGCAGTAACCGAAAGCTGTAAAGCACAATCTACTCCTATCCAACAAGAAGCCCCGCCAGTACCGGAATATCCTGAATTGAAAGCTAGAAGCTCTGTTTGGAAACTATTATTTGGATCCCAATTTAAAGCTATAGGCCCACTGCTGCCAGCCCCTGGCGCTTCAGTTGATATAGAACCCCAATCGAAAACATCTAGGCCTTCAACCTTTACCGTCACTAGCGAAGCATTAGCAATATTGATATATGTTATACAAACTAGAAAAGCCAATATTTTTAGGACATGAACTAATGGTATATTTAGGGGCTTTAAAAAATTCATAATAACCTCAACTTAAATAAACATCCCTTGGTATAACCGGGAGTTAATTACTCTAGAATAAATAGTTGCACTTTTTAAAATTCAAATGCCAAGGGGTTGTCTTCGTAAGACTGAGATCTCGTAATTGTCATGATTCCTTTAAGAACAACGTTATTTCGATTTTCTATCTCATTGTCTTTTTTTATTTCGGCAGCGCTGTCTATAAGAATGCGGCAAGAGGATGTTCCTATTAATCGATCTTCCTGCAAAACCATTCGTTTAAGCTCTCCATGGACTTTAAGCGCCTTAAAACGTACCCAGAATTGATTGGCAGGGAAATCTTCTTTCGATAAAGACGCTGATCCCCAGCCCAATATATATTGGTTTTTGTTATCTGGTTTTTGCTCTTCATAAAAATGTTTAATAAGTAAACCTTGATATGAAATTAGGTTATTATTTTGACCTTGAGCCAATGTTCTGCTGTGCATGGATAAAAGCGTTAATTCGCGATTAACGGTTGCTACACCGGAGTATTCCGATAACAGTGTTTCTTTTAACTTGCTGTTTTTAGCTTGAAGAATATTTATGTTCTGCCCAATAAAGGAGTCGGGAGCCTCTATTATTGCATTGAGAACAAGAGGCTCTGAATTTCCGGGCGAAGTGATTTTAACGATATTGGTTTCTGGTTTATTTATTGCTCCATCTGCAAAAATCTCAATAGAATAGCTGCCCTCTGCTGATTGGCAACTACCAGCCAGGACCGCAGAACTTGAAATATCCATTACGCTTTCTAGCAGCATAAGACTTGCAATTTCATCGGATTCCAGCTTTATAGCTGCTATTGGCGCGGGACCGGGACCATCGTCATATATGCTGGGCACTTTTACCGGCTCCGAAGAGGCCTGCGCAATTTGGCTGAAACTCAAAATCACAGCAAATAGAATTGACAGGGTAAACATCATTAATGGTAGTCGCATTTTTTAATTATAAATCAGTTAATTAAGTGCTCTGAAAATTAAATTTTTACTTATCGAACATTTAATCAAAAGACACGCCAACTGGATCATAGGGATTTGACATATCAATGGTTAGATAGCCTTCTTGTGAAATATTGTCCGCACTGTTATGGCCGCTCATGTTAATTTTAATCCGACAGGATTGGCGATAAGCCAGCAAATCTGTAACCAAAATGGTCTCAGCATTTGTACCGTCATCTCGACTGATTTTGAAACGTTGCCAGTATTTTGACTTTCCATATCCGGACTTCGATAAGCCACTCATACCCCAGCCAACATTGGTAGCATATCCATCTTGCGGGTCGCTTAAAGCACTACGACTGAAGCTTGTTATCGCCTCAGTCCTAGATAATAATTGGGTTACCAAATAAGGGTTTCTTAGTTGTATATCACTAGCCATTGACAACGATTCACTGGTTGAATCAAAGGCATAAGTAGCCGAGTAATTATTTACTAGGTAGTCAAAATCATTGTAGCTAGGAGTAAATGAGTAACCGGCAAGTATCATTGCACCGACTCCCGATACAATACTCTTGGGATATCCGACTACTGTAACTACTTGATTCGGCAGTTCGACAGTGGCCATATTATTTTGTCTTCGATCGCCGCCCTGCCCGGTAGCAAATAGCGTCATGTGATATTGACCTTGCAGATCATAACAAGTGCTTGCATCAATTCTTGCGCTCACAATATCCGTTACACTTTCAAGCAACGAAAACGCCGTTCTTTCTTGGGCCGTTAATACTTCGTCGGCATGGGCGAGATTTGAACTGCCGAGCAAAATGACTGACAAAATAGTGTGACGTTTCATATAAATCTCAATTAGTAAATATTAAGTAGCAGATTCAATAATCAAATTTGCTATTGAATAGTCACAGAGCTCATTCAAAATAGCTATTAGGTTTGTATTAAAACCGCCCGGCAATTTGCCTGACGGTATTTAGTTAAGCCATGTAAATTTATTTCTTAACCACCCTGAGCATTAAAAATAGGATTTACTTGGCAGCCGTTAAGCTCTGTTTCATTCACGTTTGGCAGGGTTTTTGACACTTTCAAAGTACCGGTTTGCCAGAACAGGTCAGGTTGACTCAAACCTGTAGTAGACAGAACAATGCGACATGTGCCGGTACCCACTAAGCGGTCTTTTTGAAAAACTGTGCAACCTTGTTGCCCATCGTCTCGGACATTCTTAGATTTTTGCCACCACTTATTAACAGGAAAACCAAACTTTGACACTGATTGCAGACCGTAATCGAGGATTACATTTGGATCGCCGGCGGAGTCATATGTGCTACCGAAATAAAAGTCTTTGATCACACTGCTATAATATTGGTCGAAACTTCTATTTTGTCCTTGAACTAGTACACCGGTTCTTTCATTAACCATCATGTTGTTAACATAGTCATAAGTATAAGTACCTCTTAGGCCTTGTACTTTAGTTCCATTCAAAACACCTTGAGTTGGTTGGGCCACGGCAACTAGTTGACCGAAACCTGCTATTGGGTCACGAAGTTGCGCACTCAAAGCTATACCGTTATATGAAGTATTTTTGATAAAATGCGTTTTTGAATAAGGGTATGAATATACTTCAATAGGCACCGAGAACTCTTGACAGCCTTTGACATAAATCAGTGCTTCGGTCGCTTGCAACATAGCTTCGTTCAGGGCGAAAGCCACTTTCTCGGCCTCTCTCATGTCGGTCACATTCAATCGAGGCTCTGCAGGACCTTTAGCATAAATATCAGGCACTGGCGGCGGAGTATCCACAGCGCCAGCTATTGATGACATACCGAGTAATACAGTAGCAACGGCAGTTGTTTTGAGAGTGATATTAGTTTTCATTCCAAGCTCCATTTTTGTTTTTTATAAAAGTATATTGTTCAACAAAAGCCTCTACGAGAATATTAAGTAGCAGATTCATTAAATTTATTTTTAATTAAATCTGCTATTGAATAGTCACGAGAGTTGGTTAAAAGTCGCGTTTGGTTTTTTGTATTGAAACCGTCCGGCAATATGCCGGACGGCGTTTAGTTAAGCCATGTAAATCTATTTCTTAACTATTGAGGATTAAAAAACTGGCTGTTCTACGCAGCTATTAAGTTCTGTTTCGTTCAAGTTTGGCAAAACTTTTGATACTTTCAGAGTACCAGATTGCGCGAACACGTCAGGTTGACTCAAACCTTTTGTAGACAGAACAATGCGGCAAATGCCAGTACCCACTAAGCGGTCTTTTTGGAATACTGTGCAACCTTGTTGGCCGTCGTCACGAACGGTTTTGGATTTTTGCCACCATTTGTTAACTGGGTAGCCAAATTTTGACACCGATTGCAGGCCGTAATCTAGGATTACATAGGGATTGCCGGCGGTGTCATATGTGCTACCGAAATAAAAGTCTTTGATAACACTGCTATAATATGTATCGAAGCTTCTGTTTTGACCTTTAACATCAACGCCAGTTTTTTCACCGACCATCATGTTGTTGACGTTGTTAAAGGTATATGTACCAGCCAAGTTTTTCACCGGCGTACCATTAATGACTGCGTCCGCTAGTTGTTTGACAGGAATTTGTTGGCCAAAACCAGCGACTTCATCTGCAGGAAAAGCATCAAGCTTGATACCGCCAAACGATTTATCCTTGATGTAGTGAGTGTTGGTACCAGGATATGAATAAACTTCAACAGGCACCGAGAAATCCTGACAGCCTTTAACGTATACCAAGGCTTCGGTCGCTTGCAACATGGCTTCATTCAGAGCGAAAGCCGCTTTCTCGGCGTCTCTCATATCAGTCATATTCAATCGAGGTTCTGCAGGACCTAATTTATAAATATCAGGCACAGCTGGCGGTGTGTCCGCTGCACTAGCCAATGATGATATGCCGATTAATACAGCGGCGGTTAATGTGGTCATTTTAGTTTTCATAGTAATTCACCTTTGCTTTTAAAAGTATAGTTATGCCATGATTTTTATATTAACCACCGCGTCATGGCAAACACGGCGACCAAAAAGGGCTCATCACCCAAATCAGTTTATCTTGCGATCAGTCACAATCTATTTCTACGCCCAGCCACCAGCATACCAATCAGCGCAGAGCTCATCATCCAAGCCGCACCCGGAATCGGAGTTTGTGTGAGCGGGGGAGCGGGTAGAGCAACACCTCTCACTTCAAATATAAATGGCGAACCCGCCCCAAAACCGTACTGCGAATCTGCCCAATATTCACCAGATTTATTCGCTTCATCGTAGTACCACCCTATACTGGGTGAGAGACCAATATTTGTCAGCTTAAGCCAATAGCCCATGTTGGATTGCACCTGTGCGGAGGTAGCTGGATCTGGGGTAAACTGAACTATAGTGCCAAGATGGCCAGCATAATTACTGTTATTAAAAACGACACCTTCAGCTGGATTGGGAAGTGCCAGTTGAAACTTTTGATTATTTCCAGGATAAAAACTTGCGTCATCAACAACAGCTAGTGTGGCATTAAATGGGATGGCCTCGGTCTTACTAAACGCATCGCCTGCAAGTAACAGACTAACTCCAGTGATATTGCAGCCATATGGGCAAACAACGCTATTTACAAAAAAATATCCGGCAGCCCAATCCCCTAATCCAAGCGGATCACCAGCAACTTCAGGATATTTATATGTACTATAAATTGGTATATCCGCAACTACATTACCGGCAAAAAGCATGAACCCTATAGCCGCACTTAATTTTGTAATGGGTGATTTAAATTTCAACATAATTACCTCTATCAATATACATTCAACGCAGTTTTCATAATCAAGACGAACAAGGTTAAAACCTTAATTAACGCCAACCCATTCGCCAAGCAACCATTGCTCATTCGGTATAACACCTATTGGATTTCTACATACATCCATAACT
>CAIKYI010000417.1 GCA_903831545.1 uncultured Methylobacter sp.
CCTTTGGCACTGGGAGGTTTTTTTTGCCCAGATAAATGTTAATTCTAAAAATTATTTGATTTACTTGGTTTCGGTTATTCATGCGGCAGCTTGCCCCATAACTCCCCTGATTTATACGATAGGCGCTGCCTGATAGGACTGATCTCCCAAAAATCTCATACGGGCAAGTTGATCCCAGCGAATTTGCAGATCCATCGCCGCCAAGGTTTCCGAAGTTATTGTGCCTTCCAAAGCCAGACCACGACTCCAGCGATTTGCCTGTTTTAACAAGTTACTGTTTTGCCTCAAATAAGCATCCAGCTTATTAATATCTGCCGTCCATATCAACGGAGCAAATTCCCGCTCAAAGTCATCGGCAGCATCAGCTACCGTTAATTGCACACGTTCACCACGAACATCACAGGCACTAATGCGAGTAAACGCTTCACCTGCCAGTGATGCCAAAAGGGCATCACCACTCGACACCCAGTCGCGCAAAACCACCAATACGCCGGGATGTCCCAAGCGAACGAGTAAGTCACAACGACTTTGCAAACTCTCAAGCAACTTAAGTTGCTCAACGATTAATCTGCCGTCTTCACCTGTGGTGACAATCGCTAACCATTGTAAAGCGACTGCGTCACCTGCTGATACAAATTGACGCAGCACAGCTAAAACCCAGGGCTGTTGCGTCCAGATAGCTGATTTAAGCACTGCATCGCGAATATTATGCTCCGGTCTTAATAGCGCTTGTTGATAGGGGCGAAGCTGCGGTGCAGAAGACGGAAGACAGTCGACGGCCAGACTTGCTTGCCATGCAACCGAAGCAATTAAGGCATCCTCATGTAACAACAAGGCATTAAGTGCGGTATTGCCGCGATCCAGAACCCGCAGATTTGCCAGTGCTGTTGCTGCATAAGCAGCATGCAGCGACTGTTCATCATGTAAAAGCTGTTTAAGCGCATTAACGAATTGCCCGCTGGGAGCAAAACTGAAGGCATCACGAAAACCGGGCGCAGTACTGGCATCCGCTTTTTTAAAACAGTCGAAAACTTGCGCGGTCAACTCAGGATTCGCCAACCGCAATATTGGACAGGCAGCAGCAAAAACGCTATCCCTGCTTTCAGCCGCCAATAATTGCGGTAACAATAAATCGGGCAAGGCCTCGGGCGTATTCAGCAGTCCCTGGATATGCGCTTCCAGGCGTTCGTTAAGATGCAGAAAATCGCGCAGGAAATGGCGTGGTGAATGCATCGCAATTCGACGCTGTCCCCATAAAAACTCCAGCTCTTCCAGATGGAGAGTCAATAGTTCCGGAATATAACGCAATCTTGCGGTTTTGGTTTGCATCGCCGACCTGCTTAATTAATGGCGACTGTAGCAGCGCGAATACGCTGGGTACCTTTGGCGCGCAACAAAATATCTTCGCCTTTCAACATGGTTCTGCCATCGCTGCGCAGCTCAACGGAAGACTCGCCACATTTTAAAGTCAAGCTTTCGCCGGCTTCAATGGTGACATGCTCCTGCTGTTGCGGCTTGCAATAGCTGCCGATACGGCCCAGCGCAATGCCGGATTCCTGTTTGGTCGCAGGAATGCATAATAGGCGGTCGCCGGGTTCCAGGCTAATATTTGCGTTGCTATTGTTTTCCAGCCAGTCGCATTGGAATTCGTGACCGTCGGGGGTTCGGACCAACAGACGGCCATCCTCGCCAATGACTAGTAACTCGGCCCGTTGCGGTTCGGTTGCTGGTGTTTGAGATTCAGCAGGTTGGAGTTCGAAAATTTGGGCTGTGGCGATTTTTTGATTCATACTGTATTTATTCTCTTCAACACAAAACTTGATAATTAGATTAATTTTGACCTATTCGATGACAAATAAGCTAACGTATAAATCCGTGTAATAAAGATATGACTAAAATCACACTAAACCTACCATTGCTCAATTGAAATAAATTTTAGTGTACTCAATCCATTTTCCTCACAAATTAATTTGATCCGTTCAGAAACAACGATCGTTGATAAATGTTCGGCTAAAAGAAAAATATCAAGTCCAGCTACTGCTTTTTCATTCAAAACGAATTTATCGAATAAATTTGCCCCCATATGACCGAATGCCTCCGTATATTTTGATTTCTCTGCATCAGCGACTGCTACTTTTCCAACAATGTTAATTGCAAAATATACAGGAAAACTATCGAAATATTCCGCGCCCTCTATATTTACAGGGTAGTAATCAACATTTGATACACCACATTTTTCCAGTGTATTTTTAAAGCGTTCGCTAACCAAGGGAATTGGATTCAATATAAAATCAGCAAACGCACCTGCATCTTCATCGTCCAGATCTACTTTTAGCGCCAAGGATGACGTTGGTGGATTGCTAAACTTTATTCCATGCCCCCAAGAAAAATCAAGATCATTTTCGTTGGTCAAATCAAAAGAGTAGTACGAAAAATAATTTCCATTAAAGTCTATCAAATCTTGCAACTGCATTTTATAAAACATAAGCAAAGCTCATATGAATTACTGGAAAAGTCATGACTTAGGCTTTTTAGTTGGTTTTATCGGGTGTAAAGGCTGATTAGCCTGACTTTTTGGTCCACACCAACTAGACGTAAAATACAGATCATCCTGAATCTGTCCAAGCAATTTTTTCTTGCACCAAAACGATAACTTATTGAGCCAACCTAATAATTTTGCAGGTGCGTGCCTTTCAACATTCTCACCAGGTTGTGGACACTTTGAACAGCCTGGCGGTTTTTTGGGACTACCTTGAAAATGCTCAAGCACCCGCGCCACTGCAGTTAAGTGGCTTTCAACTTGTGCGCTATAAGTTGGATGCCGGTCATGAAACTGGCGCGGAGAATCCGGGGAATCCGGCTCTATATCTATGGTACCGTTGGCAGCCAGGGTCGCTGAAACTTTAAAGTTCATTGCCGAACTGACATATAGCCATTTCAAATTATCATCCACGAAAAGCATTTGCATTGGGTCATCGCCTTGTTTCAAATCTCCATTTCTCGGACCATCAAGGCCTGGCAAACTTTTATCTTTCTGATATTTGGCCATCTTCTTTAAAAATCTCGCACTTTCCATATCAGGACACTTTTCTTCTGCACTACCCCATTTGTCTATGCCTTTGCTATTTACCGCATGCAAGCCTGGTAACCACACCCCATTTTCATTTCCATCAACGTTATAGCCTAAGTTACAACAAAACTTCCCTTTTTTTTTCTTCATAAACCCATGGAGTGATTTGACTTTTTTCAACGATTCTTTGGCAGGAATCAAATGATGAGCAGAGAAGGCCACCGGATAATACAAAGTGGCTAATGGAACCGTAATGGGTACATGGAGATCGTCATAATCTAATATTAAGTCAGGATCATGTCGCTTATTGGTAGTCCTCCAATCGCTATAAGGTTTATCATCTCGTCGAACAGTACTCGAGGCATCCCCACCAGCATGCAAGTTTTTACCTAGTTCGTTAGCATCTCCTTCATTGATAGTGTTAGGTGTATTTTTATTCGAGTTGCACTCAGGCGTTTCTTCATGAAAGGGACATTCGACATCCGTCTCAGTTACAAACCCAATACTAACCATTTCAGCAATTTCCGTCATGATTTCACCCGTTATTTCACCCGCAAATATTCTTCTTGTTATGCCATAACATATCGCCCATTCGGCAAACGTTTTTGCCTTCCACCATCACGTCGAACGAATATAACAAAAACTCGCATTCCTGTTTGAACACGCTACTTAACACGCCGCCGGCACTGCCCGGTTCGTCGCCACTACTCATCATGTATTTGGCGCCCTTGTTCATAATCATATTACCATCGGCTTCCACTGTGGTGGTGCCTTGCGACGTATCAGAGGATTTACCGATGTTGGGATAGGGGATCGGAACGGGACCTGCGGGCGTCGGGGTTTTACAGACGTCAGGAAACACCATGCTCATGCCGCCACTACCTTTGTGGGCAAAACCTCGGATATTGTGAACTGTACAGGCCATTAATTACTCCTTAATCAAAGTTAAGATGCAGCCAACAAAAGCACGGCACGTCCGCCGTAGTCCGAGGAAGCATACACCAAACAAGGCGATTGACGATATTGTTTATACACCCCGTGCACAGCCAAGGCCGCGAGCATAATGCCATGAGCCGCGCCCAAGTCCCCAAAGCATTCGGCCGGATGTTCCATCTGATGATCCGGAACAAAAGCGGCGCTGTTACGTAATCGCGCCACGCCAAACTCTTTCCCCCAATAACGCTCGCCGTTAAAGCTTGCATAAACGCAGCCGATCGGCGCTGGCGGCGGTGCTTCTGCAAACAAACCGGCAAAAGTAGCCGCCAAACCTTCGCCAAGATACGGTTCTTGCGCATAAATATGACCCGACTCCTGCCCCATGGCGCTGCCCAACACCTGCGCCAACGGTTGCAAACCCTTTTTAGCTGCAGTACTGGCCAAGGTCAGCAGTAAAAAAGCAGCACCTTCGCCTGGAGTGAATCCATCGCTGTTAACCTCATTGCGAATACGACCTTCCATATCCAGATTACCCAGTACATAGAGATCGATCAGGCTGTCCACGCCACCCACCAAAACAAATTCGGCTTCATTGGCTTCCAGCAGCGCTGTCGCCCGTCGAAACGCCATCAGACCGGCAGCGCGTCCTTTAGGCGCGGCAATACTTCGGGGCAAGTCAAGTGTTGCTTTTGTTTGCTTTACGAGTCTGCTCAAAAAAGTTTTCGGATCTATGGGTTTAGTCGTGTGATGTTCCGGCATTGCCAATAGCAACGGAATAGGCGTTTCATAGCCTGCCAACGGTTCCAGTGCTTCGTCCAACGCCACCTGCGCCAGCCGTAACATCCTCGCCTCCCGGTATTGGAGATGCAGTGTAGACAACTCTGTATCCAGCTCGGGAAGCCCATCCTCAGGAACCGTCCCAACGATAAACGGCTGAAATCGTCGGTCGCGCCATTCTATCTCACGAAGTCTTGCCAGTCGGGCACGAGCGGAAGCAGCCGTTTCACTCAGACTAAGACCAATCGGCGATACCGCGCCTGCACTAACCACGACTATTTCCGATTTTGCCATCTTTACGATTCTCTGGGTTTGTTTGGATATTCGCGGCAATACACTGCCACTTCGCGCAATTTCAGCAAATGCTTATCGACCTTGATACCGGCACGAAATAACAGCTGAACACGACCGGTGTCTGGTTCTATTAAAACAGTTTCCAAATTTGGCGTTTCGCGAATTACGCGCCCATCAAAATCAAACATAAACGCCAGCGTGCAGACCGGCAACAAAAAGCGCAACGGCTCACCTGGCCTGCAGCCGCACACTTCCACTGCTTCTCCACCCTGCAAATAGCCAGAAGAAATCAAGTCCGGCGTTGAAACCTGAAAAAATCGGGAATCAAAATCATGCGGCAAATACGGAGAACGGTTTTTCTGCCAGACATCATCATAGGTTCCGGCAAATTCGCTACGGGGCAACCACGAAGGAGATACCGGCGCAAAACAGGCAGGTAGAGGACGATCCGCGGGATGACGGATGAGTTGAGCGGGATCTTCAATATTGGGCAACATGCGCCCTTCCCAGTCACTTTCTTTACTGCCGATAAAGCCTTGTCCAACCGGGTTGCGCGGCTCATACTCGGGCGACTGGCCATCCTTGGGGTGCGCGACCCCGCCAAAAGCCAGTTCCCAACGTAACGGCATTTGTTCCCATATTTCAGGCTGCGTCGGCTGCCAGCCATCGTTGGTATTTTGCCAGCGCCGGTTGCCAAACAATCGCACGGTTTTTGAAAGCGTGCCGACCTTAAGGCTGACTTCCGCTACACGGGTATTATTAGCGGGGGCCAGCGCATGTCCTACCAACAAAACGTCTGTTGCAGGCTTGGGCAGTGAAAACTCCCCGGCGGCGAGCAGGCTGGTTTTATCCGGCTCTCCCCAATAAACATCAGTGGCGTTAAGTGGACACTGCTGCTTGGCAAGCGCATAGCCTCCCGAGCTCACTTCAAAACTTGCTTTTACTATCGCAAAAGCGCATTCCACGCCATCTTTGTCTGAAAATACCGATAACGATGCCGCAAGGGGGGTGTGGTTTATCAATTGCAACATGTTTAGTTCTCAGCGATTTTCGAACCTTTAAGCACCATATCTCCACTAGCTTTCATACTAATTTTGCCGCTGCCAATGATAGTAATATCCTTGCCCTTAATCTGGATAGTGCCATCTTTTTTCATGATAATGCTGGCATCGCCTGTTTTTAACGTTATTTCGTCACCCGCTTCCAAATAAAACTTCTTGGCGACCTGGCTCAGGTCATCTTTGCCAATGGTTGTCTGGCGAGTTTCTCCTACATCAATAGTATGCTTCTTGCCTATGCTGATGGTTTCGTTATCCCCAACGTTACGCTCGCGATTTTTACCTACATCAATACTTTCATTTTCGCCGACTGATTCGTTACGATTGTTACCAATGTTAATAGTTTCATTTGCACCAACATCTTCCGATCGATTCTTGCCTATGCTGATAGTTTCATTTTCATCAACAGTTTCAGTGCGATTATGCTTAATGTGGGATATTTCGTCGTGATCAATGGTCTTGGTTCGATCATGCCCCACCCAATGAGTTTCATCATTCTCGACTTCAATATCCTGATTTTTCTCGGCATGAAGTAAAATTTGCTCTGAGCCTTTTTTATCCTCAAAGCGAAATTCATTATAATTTGCAGACGCTCCACCTTTACTGCTGCGGCTTTTCACGCCACTTTGGGTTTGATTGGCAGGTAATTCATACGGAGGCATTTGATCTGCGTTATAAACCCTACCCGTTATCAGTGGCCGATCCGGATCGCCATTAAGAAAACTGACGATAACTTCTTGCCCGATGCGCGGTAAGAAGATGCCCCCCCAATTTTTTCCGGCTGTAGGAAAGGAAACGCGAATCCAGCACGAGCTTTTTTCATCACTCGCCGAAACTCTATCCCAGTGAAATTTGACTTTAACCCGCCCATATTTATCGGTCCAGATTTCTTCGCCCGCTTTTCCAACAACTATCGCAGTTTGCGAACCCACTATAAGAGGCTTTTCTGTACTGCGTGACGGACGAAATGCCTGATGAGCATTCATTGCAACAAAATCGCAATTAAATATAAACTCCCCCGTATCGTTGCCAGAGGCATAACCACCATCACTGCCCAGTTCGTAACTGGCTGAAACTACGATATGTTTGACATTTTCTTCTTCAAAATAAAAACCCTTAAGGGTAAATTCCATCCCCGGTTGCAAAGCCAGCGCGTCACCACGACCCTGAATCAAATGACCTTGACCCTGCAATTCTTGAATCCGTTTATCGCTTAGCTTAGTGCCGTTATCAGCTACGCCATATTTACCGGGAAAGTCGTAAACCTCCATTTTATTATGCGAGTATTTACCTAATAGTTGTGCTTTAGCATTTAAATGCGCTTTGGGTGTTTCAAAATTAAAATCGTTATGCTCAAATTTTCCTGTACAAACCTGTTTACTGCTTAGCCATTCGTAAATGTGATCGCGTTCCCTGGCGGCCATATTATCAGGCGGAAAAAAAGGGATGGTTTTATAGCCTTCAATTTGTTGATAATTACTGCCTGAGTCGGTTACAACCAGGGTGTGTTTGCCCTTTATGTGTTTAAAGTAATAAAAAATACCTTC